>JAIFLC010000095.1 GCA_020049295.1 Bacteroidota bacterium | reverse complement strand
ATAAATCTGATCAATCGAGTAATTTTGGCTTATTTGGGAGGCTTTACACTATTTATTTCCGGAATCATCTATTACTTTTCAACCTTACCTAAAGAACAAATTAGTGTAGTTTCTTCCACCGCTGGGAATATTATCCTTTTTAGCATAATTGTTTCTTTTATTTTGTTAGCCCTGCGAAAAAAAATAAATGTGTATGAATCGTTTATTGAGGGGGCAAAAGATGGGTTCCAGATTGCCATCAAAATTATCCCTTATTTGGTAGCTATTTTAGTGGCTATTGGTGTTTTTAGAGCTTCCGGCGCAATGGATATGGCTATAGGTGGAATTCGCTCTTTAATCAATGCTCTGGGTTTTGATACTGGTTTTGTGGATGCTTTACCGGTGGCATTTATGAAACCATTGAGCGGATCAGGAGCTCGAGGCTTAATGGTGGATGCGATGACAACTCATGGAGCGGATTCTTTCATTGGAAGATTAGCTTGCACCTTTCAGGGTGCCTCTGATACCACTTTTTATATTATAGCTGTATATTTTGGAAGTGTGGGCATAAGTAAAACAAGGCACGCGGTAGCATGTGGGTTAATTGCTGATTTGGCTGGTGTAATTGCCGCCATATTTTTTGCTTATTTATTCTTTGGATTATGATGCCAAACCGAACTATCTGGTGTCCAAATGTTATCTTACTCGATCCGGGTAATTTAACGAAGTTCCCAGTGAATGAAATAGGGGTTATTTTAAAAATGTTTATTAAGGATACCAATCTGCTCTACGTTAAAATTGGGGATTTATCAGATGAAATTGTCAACGCGCAAATTATACTTCAACAAGAAGAATATTTCATCTATAAAAAAAGCACTAAAACAATGAATACTTTATTTGAGCAGGAATTAGATTTTCATTTACCTTATTTGTATTACATTCATACTGAATCCCATAACACCCGCCTAGCATTTATTCATTTTATCGATATTTTGGGGTTCGATTATCCTGTAATAGTTGAGGCTCCAAATCTTGCAAAACACCTCGCTCCAGCGGCTATTATTTTACCGGATTCAGAGCAATGGTTTCCTGATGTCAGCAAAAATTTATTGAATTTGCATACTACCGATTATTACACAGTCGCTCGATTATCTGGTAAGCAAATTACTTATTCTAATCAACGAGTAGTGATAGTTTAACATCACTATTGGCTATACTTTGATTGCAACTTTTACGGAAATATTATTTTTTTTGTAATTGAGTGATGCTATAAAATGAAATGTTGAGTGATTATTCATTTGTTACTTGCAATGGAAATCAAAGTTCCAGCTTCGAGTTTTTTTTAAAATACAAAAGGTATTTTTTGTGGTTTTCACCATTTATTGAAAATTTTTCAAACGTTACTTATAATTCATCCATTATAGCGGAGCCCGCCTACTGTAATCAAATATTTGCGAAATTCAGAAAAGAATGTATCGTAGAATTGATTTACAATTTTATGGCAATTTTAGCTTTCCATGGCAATGCCCGATAAATAACAACGATGTCGTCATTTGGTATTATAAGTTTTATAGTGGGTTGATAAACAACCTTTTTAAATTCAACCAATTGCTTTAAAAATTGGTAACTCCAATTCAATTTCTGATAAAAAATAGATCCTTCTTCTTCATGATTGGTAATCACCACTAATATATCTTCGCTAATAAAAAACTTAAGAACAGCCGATTGGTTGACTACCGAATCAGGTATTACCTCAGCTTTTGCAGCTTCAATAGTATCTTTTGGTGCTATTTTAATTACAATGGGTTCTTTAGCAACAGTACTAAACTGTTCATGAATTGCAAGCGGTTCTTTAAATATTTTGTAATAAACAGGGACCGAAATATCATTTAATAAGTTACTATAGGTGAAATTTGTAATTTTTGCTGTGTAGATTGAAACTCCTTTTATCTGAAGAACGGCAGTACTATCACTCAAATCAATTGCCATAGATATTGAATCAGAATTCGATAATTCTATTTGAGCCTCTAAAAAAGCTTTCTCTTTTAATAGTTCAAAACCTTTGGGATTTTCATTGCGATCAATTAAGTTTAAAGGATCTTCTGCATTGGGCTCACCAGCCAGTTGGTTAATTTCGTGTAATTTAGTCTTAACGGCAACCCTTGCAAAATAGGCACAGGTAAAAATAAACCCTAAAAATAGTATGGCTATAATTAAATAATACTTAGCACGTCCGATAAAATTTTTCATAATTGCAAGTTAGGCAAATTAAAAAATATAAACTTTTGATCCAATGTCCATTGTTTTATAAATTGCTTCCAAATCATCATCATTCAAGCGCACACATCCATGAGTAACTGCAAGACCAAGAAATCTTTTATATAGAGTTCCATGCAACATATAACCCTCACCAAGATATAGGGCATAGTCCCCTAAAACACCATATTCAAAGCGGGAATAATGATTTGGTGAAGGTATGGGCAATCCCTCCTCAACAAAAGCCCAATCCGGCTTTTTCCAAACAGGACCGGTTGTTTTTGCACGTATATGAAATTCACCTTTAGGGGTTCTGAATATCCATTTTTGCTTTTCCCCACCATCTAATAAAATATAACTGCCAGTAGAGCATTTCCCATATCGAATGGCTTTTTGTTTTTTGTATAAAACATATTCATTTTTTACTGTACTAATAGTTAAATAAGGTGTTTTGGGAGTTTTATTGGAAAGTTTAATTTGATTCTTTTTAATTTGTTTTTGCAAATCAGCATTTATTTTTTCAATAGCAATTGTATCAATAGCTAACGGCATAAAATTTAAAAGGTTACTCTTAAATGGCATTTCTTGAATCTTTGGAATTGTTAATACAAACAAGATAAGAAAGACCCCAAGGAAAATAATAATTTTTAATGGTGTAATAAGCCATTTTGAAATAGTACTGAGCTTTTTATTCATGGATAGTTTCTCAGATGAAACTTCAACTATATTTTGGGAAGCATCCATGATGTTATTTTTTTCAGAATTATAATTCATTTAGAATTTCTTTTAGTGGTTTGAGCGAACCTACTATTGTAACAGGTGTGTTTTCTTCAATTATCTTGAATAGTTTATCCATATCCCTATTTTCCAGAGCAATGCATCCATTAGTCCAATCAGTTCCTTTTCCTCCTTCGCCATGTATCTCAATCAAGTTGCCAATTTTCGATGACATTTCAAGGGTTCCATTGTCCTTTCCATTTTTAAAACGAACCTTATCTTCATCGTTTGGATAATTTAGTAACAGTGCTTTGTAATATTTTGTTTTCCTTGAGTCTCTTTTTGAAACCACAAAATATTGACCTTCAGGAGTAGCTTGATCACCAGAATACAACTTCTTTCCAATCCAATTTTTTCCAAGCTCTATATCAAATTTATTTTTTAAGTCTCCTTTATAATAGACATAACATTCCCTTGAAAACTTATCAACCAAAATAGCATAAGAATTATTTATCTTAGAATTATAGCGGGCCTGCTCTGCCAGTCTTACCCATTGGGGAAACATGGTAAAATAATCATTCAACATTTGAGTAGCAAAATGATAGGAATTCTGAATGTTCTTCTCCGCATAAACCAACTTCCCTTCAATGTCCTTATATCTTCCTTTTTTAAATGTTCTTTCAGCCTCAAAAAGTAACAATTGCCCTTGACTGTTCTGTTTCGCAATATCAGAAGGTATCGGCAGTATATTAAATAACGGTTGAAGTTTTTTAACTTGATCTTTTAAATCACTAATCTGAACATCCAATTTATCTTTCAAATTCCTTTTATCAACAATTGCTGAGGAATAAGCTTTATCAGCATAAATTTTTGACTGGATAGTATTCTTTGTCACATCAGAATAGTCACGATTTAGAATGTTTTTTTTATTCTCCTGACGCCACAGATTCATGGCATGCTTGTAGCATTCATCTGCTTTCTGAAAATCTTTCTTGGCATAAATATCGGCATTTATTTTTTTTGCTTTAGATATTGCCTCTCGAGCCGTCTTAAAATATAGAGTGGGTGGCTTCTGAACTTGTTTAATTACCCAAATTGATGAGAATACAAGAACTAATAAACTGGAGATATAAATAAGAATTCTCCTTTTTGTTTTTGACATAAATGCAAACAATAAACTGTAAAAAACCCCGGACTAAACAGCCCGGGGATATAATTTTAATAACTTTTACAAAAATAGGCTAATTATTTCTTTTTAGCTTTTGTATATTTTGCAGTTACTTCTTTCAATTCAGTGTTCATTTCAGTTGCTTTTGCGTTAGCAGCTTTTGCTTTGTCAACTGCTCCTAAAAGGTTACCGCTAGCTTGAAGGTTTGATGCTTCAGTTAAAGAAGCTTCAATAACAGAAGTTTCGCTTTTCATTTGCTCTAAAGCAGCTTTTCCTTCTTTACCTTTTGGTGCTTTTTTCATTAATTCTGCATTTTCAGCAAGAATAGCTTTAGTAGTGTCAATAGTTGCTTGAATTTCAGCATTTAACTCAACTTTTCTAGCTTCTGATGCATCTTTTACAGTTACTGCTAAAGCAGAAACAGCAATTAATTGATTTTTAGCAACAGTAAATTTTTTGAATAATTTTGATTTTTGTAATTCAATGTTTTCATTAGCAACTCTCATTGAATCTTGCAAAGCGGCAAATGCTTCAGGAACATAAATGTCAGCTTGTGAAGCTTTTGCGGTTTCAATAGCTGCATTGGCAGCATCAAGTTCAACTTGTGGCAATTTTTCACAACTTGTGGCAAACATTGTAAAGCCTACTAAGGCTAATACTCCAATAAATAATCTACTTTTCATTTTTAATCTTTTTTTCTGTTTTCTTATTGTTTTATTCAATCGTAGTTTATGAACAGCCAACGCTGCTTTATTTACGATATATCATTATGACGATGGGTTAATCAGAAGTAACAAGAAATTAAAAAAAAAATATAAATCCTGACAACCTTATCGTAAAAATACATCAAAGAACTAAATTTCGTGGTAAAAGTAAAAGAATATTTTTAATTTCACAACATAATTTTCAGAATTGGATGAGAATGGATAAAAGTCACTATAAAATACTTACCGATGCTGAAGTTGTCAATAAAATAGTTGTTGACAAGAAATCTGAATTATTCGCAGTGCTTTATCATCGATATGAGCATAAGGTGCTTGATAAATGCTATAGCTTAATTAAAAACAAACAATTAGCTAAGGAGTTTACAGAGGATATTTTTACTAAAAGTTTTGAAAAACTTAGTACATTCAACCATTCCGCCAAGTTTTCTTCTTGGCTTTATTCCATTACCTATAATTATTGCATTGATTATTTACGTCTTCGTAAAAAAATGCATTATCCCGATTGGAATAAACAAAATGAAATTCCTGAAATTATTGATGAAACGGAAGAGGATTTAACAGATATGAACTATCAGCGCTTGCTGGAAATACTTGAACAAATCCATCCTGAAGAAAAAGCATTGTTATTAATGAAATATCAAGATGGACTTTCGTTAAAACAAATTGCACCAGCCTTACGAATTAGCGAAGATGCTGCAAAAATGCGTCTAAAAAGAGCAAGAACCCGGGTAATTTATCTTTATAGGTCCAAATATGGAAATCTTGATTAAGACCTGTTACTCTTTTCGTTTTGTACGTCAAAATAAAAAAGCGTAATATAATGAAACGAAATTTTTTTGAAAGCCTAATTGCTGGAAATCAGATAAACCCACCTGATTCCGTTACAAAAAACTTAATGTTGCGCTTTACAAACGCTATAAATATTGAATGGTACAAAAAGGGTCAATATTTTGAAGCTATTTTTTACAGCCAGCAAATTGAGCACATTGCCCGTTTTAACTCCGATGGTGAAATGGTAGAATACAAAATTAATATCCCGGAAAGCCAAATACCTCCTGTAATTGTTTCACAAATGAATGCTATTGGTGAAATTATGAGCACGGTACTTATTAATCGACCTTCAGAAATAAACTATGAGATAATTGTTCGGAATAAAGTACTGCAGCGTTTGGTAGTGCTTGTTGATGAACAAGGAACTATTTTAGAAAGAAATTTTCTTTAAATTAAAAGAATTACCCACCAGACTTTTCTTGTCGTTTATTGAAAAAAATACTCCCGATTTTTGTATGACATAATCCTTAACTTCTTTTTGACTGGAACCATTACTAAAAAAACTTTCAATTATTTTAGCTTTTATTCCAAATCATATATCATATATCATATATCATATATCATATATCATATTCTTTGTTAAAACACTAAGAAGTAATTAAATAAGGGTCACTTTAAAAAGTTGGTGGGATAGAAAATAAATTAGAATCTTTGCAATCCTTAAACTTTGACAATGGATTCT
>JAIFLC010000084.1 GCA_020049295.1 Bacteroidota bacterium | reverse complement strand
GATAGATATTCGAATTACAGCTTCTTTTAATTGTGTAGCATTAGCTTCAGGATTTTCATATAACCATTTCCAGACCTGCATGTCAACCATAGAAACACCCATTATCTCAAATACCTGCCAGTATAAATCAAGATTATTCAAGTATTCTTTATCTGGATTTGGATCGTTCATTCCAATTAATTGTAAATCTCTTTTCTGGAAAATAAATGCCAATGCTTCGGTAAAAGCAGTATTAGGAACACCATTAATCATATAATAATCAACATTATGCAACGAAATTGTTTGTTCCACATTATGGCCAAATTCGTGTACAGCGATATTATATCCTTTATAATCCATTCCTTTACCCGAAATTCTTGTTCTTAGGTGGGCATTTTCGGCTTTCATTTCTGCGCCCCATGCATGACCAGAACCACGTGCAGGATCAACAACAATTTTTGATGCAAGAAATGTTGCTCGGTCTTTTGTCCAACCAAGTTTAATTAAAATATTGCTTAAGTCTGCTTCAAGAGCTTTGGCATTAGGATATTTTTTCTCGGTTATTGAGTTCAATAAGTTTGCATCAATCGAGCTTCTTGCTTTAAAACCATCATACCAAATATCATATGAACGTAAATCGCGACCTAGTCTCTTTTTGATTAGTTTTCCTACTTCTTTGGCAACTGGTGATGAAAGATATTCATCAAATAACTTCTCAACTTCTTCTTGTGGAATTTCTTTTTCACCAGAAAAACTTCTTTTTACATATGTGTTTAAATCAGTATAATACGAGTCTGTTGCCTTTAATGCTTTAAAATTATTGATAATCTGTTGATAACGAGTATCTGGTTCAGAATTTAACTGAATTTCATTACCATTTTCAAAAACTTTATTTGTGATCGGATTCCAGTCATAACTACCTGAGTTTATAACTTTTTCAGGAATTGACTGGTCAATTATTCGTTTCATTACGGAATAAACCATTTCTTGTTTTTCAAACCCTTTTTCATTGCTTCCATAATTTGATTTAATTTCATCTCGAAGATTCCAATGTGATAATAGAACCATATCTTCAGGAAATAGTTTTTCTCCTTGTTCATTTAATAAATGACCCATATAAATATTGTATTCCGAAATATAAATATCAGCCTCGGTACTTGCCTGAGAAATAGCTTGTGATAAATGAGCGGGAACTCGGGCAGTAAAAACATCACCCAAACGAGCGTAAGCCCAATCTTTTGTTGTCCACTCTTTACCCAACACATTTTTTTCATCTAATGAGAATGGAGGAAAGTTCAATGCAATTACAAAAGCGATTTTATTTGCATAAAAATCATCTGCAAAATGAGCATCAGGACTATAGGCTGCAAACATAGCATCAATTTTATGATATACACCATTGTCAAGATGCATGTTTTCATTCAAATCAAGTGAAATTTTATTGCCATGTCCCCATAATGATTCAAAATTCTTGGATACTTTTTCGAAAACCATATGTTTTTCATCAGAAGTATTTATATAATTATCAGTACAGAAATTTTCAAATTCGGCTTCTGAACCATCTGATATTCGCCATAATGAAGCTGCATGAGCAACTCCACGCTCAATAAGGTCTTTGTTTTCAGAACCATATTTTTCGATAAGTGAGTTTTGAACTTTTTGTGTAGTCATCTCAGTAATATTTTTCATGTCGATAGTTTGTTTTTCTCCGCATTTATCTGTGCACTGAGTAAAAATAATCAGAATCAGAGAAAGTAGAATTAAAAAATTTCTTTGTCTCATAAAGCTTAGGTATTAATTTATTAATAAACTGTTCAAAATGATGTAAATAGTTGACAATAATACTAAAATTTAAAGGTAATTAATTTGATTTAAATCATATATTTTTCCAATTGGATACAAATTCAATTGTTGATCCCAATAGGGCGTTCTTGCAAAGAACCAAAAGAGTTTTGCATATTGATTATTATATATTTCTGGGTTTTTTACTACCTCATTATCATATTCAACCTTAAGTTTCGGATTTTCAGCTATCATATCTCTTGCCATTTTCTCCATAACATAGGTTTCGACATATTCTTTTCGTTCGAAAATAGGGTTAAAGAATCCCCAACGAAGATAAGAATCTGGAGCTATTGGTTCGAGTAGATGAGCTATAACCAAGGCAGTTCTTTGGTTCATTTCAACAATAACAGAACCAGCTGGAAATTCTTTTTTTGCAGTTAAAGTCTGCATGCCCATATCCTGAACCATTTGTCGACCTTCAAATGAAGATCTTGCAAAACTTACATTAGTAAATCGTGTAAGTTCAACCTCTATTTCAATGGGTTTTTCAATTGTTTTATATTGGATTCCATGTAACGATAATCGGTTAATAATTTCTGTCCACTCAACAGGAATTACATATGCATCGGGTAATTTAACGAAATCGACAGGTTTTTGTTTTTCGAATGAAACAATTTCAAAATCCTTCTTTTCTTTACCATATACAAACCATAAATCACCTGTTAAATCACTCGTAATTATATCATAATCAATTCCTTTAAATTTAACAATTGAACTATCAGATGAAGTTTCATAATTTACTGCAAGCTCCTTTTCTCTATATTCCTTAGATGCTACCTCTTTATCTGCATTTTTATTAATTTCAATAAGATGTTCATAGTCTTTATTCATTATTTCCAATGAATGCCTGATCATATGATATGTAGCTTCTACTCTCGTTTTGTAATCTTTAAGCATATGTGTTTCGATAAGCAAAGCTGGACGGTTTTGAACAGCAGAATAACCTGTTGAGTACCTTGGAGATCCAATTCCATGAATTAGGCCACTACGTGGATCGTGCCATTGTCTGAAAGAAACATAAGGGAAAATAAGAACATTATCTATTTTAAGCATTTCTTCTATTTCTGCCATATATTTATTTTGCCAATCGGTATGCTGCGAATTCATATTTCCATAAACATTCATACCGTAGGTAATTTTATATTGGTAATCAGCACCATCGGTGGTATGAACATCAATAAAAAAATCAGGCAACCAACTGGTGTAAATTTTAAGCCATTGTTGCATCTCAGGCGCATCAGCCTTAATAAAATCACGATTTAAGTTAAGGTTTTGAGCAGTGGTTCGCCACCCCATTTCTTTTGGACCGTTCTGATTAATTCTATTGTATGGACTAAATCGCTCATGCCCATCAACATTAAAAATTGGGATAAATAGAATGGTTACATGATCCAACAATTCTGGATATTTTTTATGGATAACAATATCTCTGATAAGCATTAATCCAGCATCTTTTCCTTCTGATTCACCAGCATGTATACATGCTTCAATAAGTAAAACTGCATTTCCCGATGCACGAACACTTTCCGGAGTGAAGTTTTGATTTTTATCAATAATTAATAATGGTAAATCACGTCCTTGAGGACTTTTTCCAAAACTAGTATATTGAACTAATGGTGAAAAGTTATCTAATTGCTTACAATATTCGATGGTCTTATCATATCGTGGGGTTTCGAGATACCCAGATAATTCATACCAAGTTAACCAACCCTGGGTTTGGGCTTGCAATATATTACCAAATATAAATATTGCACCTAAAAACAATATTTTCTTCATAACAATAACTTTGTATTTTCGACCTTCGAAAATATGCAAAGTTTAATTATAAAAAAACCTATTTAGATTTCATTAACTAATTCTCGTATTTAATATTTTTACCCATGGTTCCTCTAAATCGTTTAAAAAAGCTCTCTCGTTGTTGTATTGCTATAAAATTCTCAACATAAGCTGCATCAGGAACAATATTAATTTCTTCAACTGTCAATGAATCAAGGAAATCAAAAGAAAAGGGAATGTAATCTATTTCAATCTGCAATTTTTTAGATAAACGTTTAAGCATTCTGCTTTGTAAGGGATCAGTTGCTAGAGCAATCCTATTAAAACCATGCTTTTTTGCTATTTTATACGAATAATAAACATTTTCAACGCTGTGTTCTGCTTTTGTTTCGGTAAAAATAAAATCAACAGGTACGCCTAGTTTTTGAGCATATAACGACATAATAACTGATTCTACATATGGAGTATATACTGCAGAACCTGAATAAATAATATTTCTTGCAATGCCTTTGGAATAAAGATAATGAGACCAATAAATACGACCCAACAATATCTTGCTCATATTGGGATCGTTATAAGGTACGCCAGGAACAATAATTGCATCATAAATAAATGCATCTGTCTTTTTACCTGAAAGAACTTCTGGATCGCTAGAAAATACTGAATTGGATGAAATAAACATCCATAATGCTATTGCCCAAATAAATACATTTTTAAAATTTTTCATATAGATTTTTTAATTAATTTAATGTTTAATGATTTATATTATTTTTTAAACAATAATATTTCTAAATTGTTCAAAATTTCATCTGAAATGTTTATTTTCGTAGTTATAAACCTTAAAAATACTATTATGAAACCTATTAAATCATTATTACCACTAGCGATTTGGCTTATGCGTATAGGGCTGTTAATATTTGCATATACTCATTATTTTGATACAATTATGTATTTTGAATATGAGAATTTGAATTTTTATGTTGCACTCTTGTTTAGTATTTTTAGTGCATTGATCTTTATTTCAGGTTTTTTAGCAAAACCTACTATAACCGTAATTTCAGGTTTAGTTTTAGCAATTATTTCAATTTATAATCTGGTCAAATTATTTGATTTGGGATTAACCTCATCGCTTTCTGTTTTCATTCTAATTGCGGGTATTGCATTCTATTTTCTGTCAAGTCCATCCTCAAAATAGAATACCTTAACCGACTATTATTATCGGGGGATATTGTAAAACATATTTGTTTTACAATATTTTCTTTTATTTTTAGCCATCAATTCTAAATGCAACAAAATCTATGAAAAAGGTACTTTGTGTTTATTATTCTCAGTCGGGTCAGTTAACACAAATTGTTAAAAATTTTGCAAAACCATTTGAAAAATCTGGTGAGTATACAGTAACATTTGCTCCAATTGAGCTTGTGAATGATTATGAATTTCCCTGGAAGGGATATAATTTTTTTGATGCTTTTGCGGAGTCTGTAAACAAAATTCCTTGTGAAATAAAACCTTTACATATCGAAAATGAGGATTTCGACTTAATAGTATTTGCATATACGGTTTGGTATATGATGCCAGCCATACCTGCAAATTCATTTTTACTTTCAGATCAAGCAAAACGTATTTTTAAAAACAAACCGGTTATTACATTGCTTGGAGTGCGGAATATGTGGGTAGTTGCACAAGAATATGTAAAAAGTAGAATTGTTGAATTAAATGGAAATCTTGTTGGAAATATTGTACTACGAGACAGAGCTGAGAATCTAACAGGAATTGTAACTATCTCGTATTTTCTATTTACAGGAAGAAAAGATCGTTTCTTAGGATTCTTTCCAAAACCTGGAATCTCTGATAAAGACATAGCCAGTGCAGATAAATTTGGAGATATAGTAAAAAATCATACTGTCAATAATACCTTTGAAAAATTACAGGAAGAATTAATTAAAGCCAAAGCTGTTAAGATAAATGCGTACTTGGCTACAGTTGAAAGAATGGCCTATAAGCGAGTATTTTTAAAATGGGCTGGTTTTATTTTGAAAAAAGGAGGACCAGGTGATCCTGCCCGCAGAAAAAGGGTAAAAATGTTTGCTTTCTATTTTCCTTTTGCAATTTTAGTAATTGCTCCTATAGAATACATTTTTTTTCTTATTTTTGCCCCGTTTCGAATTAAAACAATAAAAAAAGATAAAGTGTACTTTTCAGGAGTCAATCTTAAGTAAATACAGAAGAACATAAATATATGTCAAACCAAGTTTATATCAATAATATAGCAAAGTTCTTACCAAATGAACCGGTTTCTAACGATGAAATGGAATCAATTTTGGGTTTGGTAAACGGAAAACCCTCAAGATCAAAGAATATTATTTTACGTCAGAACGGTATTAAGAACAGATATTATGTTATTGATAAAAAGGGAGATGTAAAATTTTCAAATGCTGAAATAACTGCTCTTGCAATAAAAAACCTTGAAAATAATACTTTTTCAATAAAAAATATTGAGGTTTTATCTTGTGGAACTTCCTTACCCGACCAATTATTACCATCGCATGCATCAATGGTTCATGGAAAGCTTGGAAATATTCCACTTGAAGTAATATCGCCATCAGGTGTATGTTGCGCAGGAATGCATGCTATTAAATATGCTTATTTATCTATTTTATCAGGATCATCAAGAAATGCAGTTGCTACAGGTTCAGAGGTCATTTCCACATTGCTAAGAGCTGATAAATTCAATAAAGAAATAAACTGCACGAATCAGCTCGAGCAAAATCCA
>JAIFLC010000144.1 GCA_020049295.1 Bacteroidota bacterium | reverse complement strand
TATTATGATGTTTATGCCCCCATAAAAATTGGAAATACCGAAACTCCATGGTCCATTGGTATTGCAGTACCACTAGATCAGGTAATGGAAAAAGCTAATCGTAACTTTAGAATTTCCATTGTGGTTGGGCTTTTTGGTATACTAATTTTAAGCATTGTCATTTATTATATTTCAAATTCAATCACCAATCCTATTTTAAAAGTAACAAATTTTTTAACCCAATTATCAATGGGACAAGTTGATAAAAATATGCAGCTAAAAATTAAAAGTGGTGATGAAATAGAAGAAATGGGAAATGCATTAAATAAATCAATCATAGGATTAGTCGAAAAAACTGAATTTGCACGAAACATTGGAAATGGGAACCTGGATACAAATATACATTTGCTGAGCGATGATGATTTATTAGGGAAATCGCTCATTGAAATGCAAAATAATCTTAGAACAGCTCATGATGAAGAAGTAAAAAGGCATGCTGAAGACGAGAAACGAAAATGGTTTAATGAAGGGTTGGCCTTGTTTGGTGATGTTTTGAGACAAAATCACAATAACATTAAAGAATTATCTTATGCAATAATTCAAAACTTAATTAATTATTTGCATGCAAACCAGGGAGGATTATTTATCATTAATGAAGAACAAAAAGATGATATCTGCTTTGATTTACTTGCATCCTATGCTTTTAATCGAAAGAAATACAAACAAAAACAAATTCGATTGGGCGAAGGGCTTGCTGGAACTTGTGCACAAGAAAAAGCCACTGTTTATTTAACTAATTTACCCCAGAATTATATTCAAATAACTTCGGGATTAGGAGGGGCTAATCCAAAATGTTTACTTATCGTTCCACTTAAGATTGAAGAAAAAGTATTAGGATTAATTGAAATTGCATCCTTTAACGATATTGCACCTCATGAGATTGAATTTGTCGAAAAAATTGGTCAGAATATTGCTTCAACGCTGATGTCGGTAAAAATCAACGAACAAACAGCAAAACTTTTAAAACAATCACAACAGCAATCAGAAGTACTCTCTTCGCAAGAAGAAGAGATGAGACAGAATATGGAAGAGCTTAAAGCCACACAGGAAGAAGCAGCCCGAAAAACAAGCGAGATGGAAGGATTCATTAATGCATTACATTCGACCAGTTTTGTTATTGAATATGATCTTAATGGCCATGTTTTATCGGCGAACAAGGCTTTTCTTAACCTATTTGGAATTACACAAGACGAGATTATTGGAAAACATCATTCTGAACATATGGAATTTTCAGCAGATCAGAAGAAAAACTATGATACATTCTGGAACGATTTGTTAGCTGGTGTGGTAAAAAAAGAAAAAACTAAGATCTCCATTAAAGGAAGAAGCTATCTTCTTATGGAATCGTATACTCCTATTTATAATGAGGACGGACAGATTCATAAAATACTAAAAATCGCTAATGACATTTCGGAATATTTATAAAAAAGAGGGGAGATAAAAACTCCCCTTACTTTTTACTATTAACCCCAAACCTAAACCCTCATTTATCTATTATTTCTATAATTTCCCTGACCATATTCTTGGCCTCTATCATCTCTCATTCCTCGATCAGACTTATTTCCTCTGCCTCTCATAGGTCGGCTATCAAAGTAAACCTTTTGTGAATCTGTTAAAAGGTTTCTGATATCCTGATGATTTTTTGCTCTTTCCTTCATCATTTTGTTCTGCAAACCTGTCATTTGATCAACAATGCCATTAATAGCATTTAAATCAGACTTATCAGTAGTCATCAAGGTTTGTTTTTTAGCACGCAATTCATTCATTTGATTTCTGTAATCCGTTCTCTTTTTCAGATGATCAACACGAAGTGCTTCGATTTTGGTTTCCTGTTCTGGCGTTAAATCAGGAATATTTGAACATTTTTCCATCGGTTCACGATCAACGTTTTGACCTCTGTTATTGCCACCCTGTCGTTGAGCATAAATATCTGAACCAATAAACATAAGCAGTGCGACTGCTAAAGCTGTAATACTAATTTTTTGTGCTTTCATAGTTTTAAATTTTTGTTAAACAATTTTTACTTTCTGCACATATGACACAAATTTTAATTATTTATTACAACACATATATTTAAATATGTATTTTCTTGCATTTCTAAGTCCTTGTGTTTTGATTTTTATGATGTTACAAAAGCAGAAATAAATCAAAAAAAGAAAGGCACCCTCCCCAGAGTGCCTTAACTAACCTAAAAACCCAAAATAATGAATTAAACATTTATTTAATCCAAAATTCAGATATATGACAAAATGATCATAAAAAGGTTTAATTCTGATTTAGATAATTTACAGCTTCCAAAAAGGTATTATCAATCTCCATAATTATAGGATAAAATCCTTCATTATCAATAACATTACGAGCAATATATGCTTTTATTTGGGTATTAATAATTTTTCTCGAAATATCTAATCCTTTAGTCGCTGCCGGAACTCCTTTTTGTTCGGCATATTTTACAAACAAATCGAAAATGTGTTTAGATTCAAGGTAATTATTTAATTCTTTTGCCGTTTGATATTTTTTTAATTCATCTCTGTTTTTGTCAGAATAATTGAAGGCAAAATCATAGGTAAGCTGCTTATTCACAACTAAGGCATAATATTTTGTAAACCCGTTTGTATCAATTGGTACAAATATATCGGGCATAATACCTCCGCCGCCATATACTATATTCCCTCCAGGAGTAGTAAATTTTAGAGAATCAGAAAAATGAATACTATCAGCTCTTTCAAATTCGCCATTTTCAAACCTGTTATTTAAATCATTAAAATAATCTTCGCGGTTACTTGAGTATGGTTTCTGAATACTTCTGCCAGTTGGAGTATAATACCGAGCAATAGTTAACCGAATAACTGCTCCGTCGGACAATGGATATTCTTCTTGCACCAATCCTTTACCAAATGATCGGCGACCAATTATTTTACCTCTGTCGTTATCCTGAATAGCTCCTGCAACAATTTCGCTTGCTGAGGCAGACCATTCATCCTGTAAAATAACCACTTCGATATCATGGCAAATTCCTCTTGAGGTGGAAAAAATTTCACTCCGGGGACTCGCTTTTCCTTGAGTATAAACAATCATCTTTCCATCCTCCAGAAACTGGTCGGCAATATTTGCTGCAGCATTTATGTATCCCCCTGTATTTCCTCGTAAATCGACAATCAGTTTTTTCAAATTTTGTTGTTTTAGTTTTTCAACTCCATTCAAAAACTCATCAAAAGTAGTTTGGGCAAAACGATTTATCTTGATATATCCTGTTTCGTCATTCACCATATAAGCAACATCAACGCTATATAACGGTATTTTATCACGAATAATTTCAAAGTTTATTAAATCCGTTATTCCTTTACGTTGAATAGAAACATTTACATTGGTCCCTCGCATTCCTTTAAGCATACCAACAACCTGATCGCTCTCGAGTTTTTTACCTGCAATAAGTGAATCATTAACCTTAATTATTCGATCACCGGGCAATATACCAACCTTATCGGATGGCCCTCCTGAAATCACATCAATAATTATGGCTGTGTCAGTCATTAGGTTAAAAACAACACCTATGCCTTCAAAATTTCCCTGCATATCTTCGGTTACATTTTTCATTTCACTGGCAGGTATATAAACTGAATGAGGATCCAGACTTTCTAATAAGGCAGGAATAGCTGATTCTTCAAGCATTTTTCTATCAACTGTATCGACGTATTTTGATTCGACATAATTAATAACACTAGAGATATTATCGTTGCTATAAGTAAGGAATGAATAATTGTATCTGGGGTTTTTTCCTAATCTGTTTCCTAAAAATATTCCGATTGCAAGTATTAATGCAAAAAGAATAGGTAGATATATTTTATTGATTTTTCTTTCGGTCATAGTTTAATCATTAATTTCAATATGAACAATTTCTATATTTGCTCTTTCGAGCAGTTTTAATCCTTCAACATTATGATACTTATCACAAAAAACCACTCTCTTAATACCTGATTGAATTATTAGTTTTGAACACTCCATACAGGGAGAGGTTGTAACATACAATGTGGCATTATCAGAGCTATTGTTTGATTTGGCTACTTTGGTTATGGCATTTGCTTCTGCATGTAAAACGTATGGTTTGGTTGTATTATTCTCATCTTCGCATACATTTTCGAAACCAGATGGAGTACCGTTATAACCATCGGAGATAATCATTTTATCCTTAACAATGAGGGCGCCAACCTGCCTGCGAATACAATACGAGTTCTTAGCCCATATTTTAGCCATTTCGAGATAGCGCTTGTCATATTCTTCCTGTTTTTCTTTGTAAGGATAAGAGTACCTGGAGTCGGGATCGAACCGACACGAACTTGCGTTCACTGGTGTTTGAGACCAGCGCGTCTACCAATTCCGCCATCCAGGCATAATAAACAATGAACCTTTGCGGTGCAAAAATAGATAATGTTTCGAATTACACAAAATTTATTTGAAATGGATTGAAAATAAATTTTTTTAGGCTGTATTCGAGAGCAGATTATTTCTTGATAACTGAACAGCTACTTCAACTATCGAATCAGCATCAAATCCGCATTCGGTATATAGTTCCTGAGGAGTACCCTGCTCAATAAAACGATCCGGAACACCCATCATTTTTATTTTAGATTGATATCCATGCTGATTCATAAATTCCAAAACAGCACTCCCAAAACCCCCAACAACCGTTCCGTCTTCAACCGTTATTATTGTTTTAAACTTACGACCAACCTCATGAAGAATTTCAGTATCAATAGGCTTTACAAATCTCATATCATAATGGGCTACATCAATATGCTTTTTTGCTAGTTTGTCGGATGCTTCCATCACAAAGTTACCTACATGGCCAATTGAAAGGATTGCAATATCTGTTCCCTTTCGAATTAACTGCCCTTTACCAATAACAATCTCTTTAAATGGCTTCATCCATTCTGTCATTACACCTCTGCCTCGAGGATAACGTATTGTAAAAGGTCCATTAGCTCTTATCTGAGATGTATACATTAAATTTCGCAATTCCTCTTCATTTAGTGGAGCAGCAATAATCATATTTGGAATACATCTCATATAGGCTATGTCAAATACACCATGATGTGTAGGTCCATCCTCACCAACAAGTCCACCGCGATCGAGGCAGAAAACTACATTCAGGTTTTGCAAAGCTACATCATGAATAACCTGATCGTATGCTCGTTGCATAAAAGACGAATAAATATTACAAAACGGAATCATTCCTTCGATGGCAAGCCCTGCGGCGAAAGTAACAGCATGCTGCTCGGCAATACCAACATCAAAAGCTCTTTCGGGCATTTCTTTCATCATATAATTCAACGAGCAACCTGTTGGCATTGCAGGGGTTATTCCAACAATTTTTTCGTTTTGTCGGGCAAGCTCAACCAATGTTAAACCAAAAACATCCTGATAACGAGGAGCACAAGGTTTATCTGGATTCAGCGTAAGAATTTCTCCTGTATTTTTATCGAAAACACCTGGAGCATGCCAAATGGTTTGCTCCTTTTCTGCTTGTTTAAATCCTTTTCCTTTTTGGGTGATTACATGAAGTAATTTGGGACCCGGAATATCTTTTAAGTCTTTTAAAATACTAGTCAGATAAACTACATCATGTCCATCAACTGGTCCGAAATATCTGAAATTAAGTGACTCAAATAAATTGCTCTGACGAAGTAAAAAAGATTTTATAGAGTTTTCGATTTGTTGTGCCAGTTTTTGATAATTCTGACCTAACTTATTCAGATGGCCTAACAGATGCCAAACATCATTTTTAATTTTATTATAGGTTTTCGATGTGGTTATATCGAGCAAATATTCTTTTAATGCGCCTACATTAGGATCAATTGCCATATTGTTATCATTTAGGATAACTAACAGGTTGGTGTTTTGCGATCCGGCATGATTTAGACCTTCAAATGCAAGACCCGCAGTCATTGATCCATCGCCAATAACAGCAACAATTTTACGATCAAATTCTTTTTTAAATGCAGCAGCAGTAGCCATTCCAAGTGCAGCAGAAATAGAAGTAGATGAATGTCCTACACCAAAAGCGTCATATTCGCTTTCGGCAACTTTTGGAAATCCGCTTAACCCTTTATATTTTCGGTTTGTATGAAAAGTTTCGCGTCGACCGGTAAGTATTTTATGACCATATGCCTGGTGACCAACATCCCAGATAATACGGTCGTAGGGAGTATTATACACATAATGCAGGGCAACTGTAAGTTCTACTACACCAAGGCTGGCTCCAAAATGAGAAACATCCAGCTTTTTTAAATCATCCGGAATGATAATATTTTTTAACAATTCGCCCGGCATTTGTACTATTTTATTGCAGCAAAGATATTAATAATTTTTACAAGCATTTAACGATTAAATGCAGTTAGTTATTTTATATCTTTGTTCATTACAAAATTTCTTATATTTAACAATTAAAAACTAAAATAGTTAATATGAGTTTAAAAATCAAATCTCTTGCCTATATCCTATCCATTAGCATCCTGGTTTCGGGATGTGTTACTGCTAAAAAATTCGAAGAACTACAGGAAAAAAGTGATAAATGTGATCAGGAACGGGATATTTTAAAAGAAGAAAACAGAGTTGTAACGATCGATAATACTGAATTGAAATCAAAAATCGGTATCATGCAAGATCAACTCTCTGG
The DNA here is from genome assembly GCA_020049295.1 of Bacteroidota bacterium. GTDB lineage: Bacteria > Bacteroidota > Bacteroidia > Bacteroidales > UBA12077 > UBA12077. The sequence continues at coordinate 5,981 of JAIFLC010000144.1, read as the reverse complement.
TTTACAAAAAGATAGTTTGGAAAAAGAAACCAAATTACGATCATTTGAAATGAAATATGATCGACTAAATAAATCCTACTCAGATCTTCAACAAAATCAGGAAACCTTATTAACAGGCAATGTTGATGAAACGCGTAAAATACTAAAAGAATTACAAACCACACAAGAAGGATTACAAGCGAAAGAAGATAAATTGCGTAAACTCGAAGACAATTTGAGATTGGAAAGAAGCAATCTGGATAAACTTAAAAAAGATATCGAAGCACAAAATGCACGATTGGTTGAACTAGAATCTATATTGAGCCGAAAAGACTCGGTAGTTACGGCATTAAAAGATAAAGTTTCAAAAGCTTTACTTGGTTTTACGAATATGGGTTTAGCTGTTGAAACAAGAAACGGGAAGGTTTATGTTTCTCTCGAGGAACAGCTTTTATTTAAATCGGGAAGCACTGTCGTTGATCCAAAAGGAGTAACAGCAATAAAAAAGCTAGCCGAAGTACTCGAAAAAAATCCCGATATCAATATTATGGTCGAAGGACATACCGACGATGTACCATATATTGCCAGCGAATCGATTAAGGATAACTGGGATCTAAGCGTTAAAAGAGCTACAGCTATCGTTCGTATACTAATGGATGGAACAACTATTGATGGTAGCCGAATTAATGCATCGGGGCGCAGTAAATACTTGCCTGTTGATCCATCAATAGCTCCAGATGCCAGAAAGAAGAACAGAAGAACCGAAATAATTCTGACACCTAAACTTGATGAGTTGTTTCAAATACTTGAATCAAACTAATAAATTCGAGGCTAAATCAAAGGCCTCTTTTTTAGTATTCACACTTCGACATCCTTCGACAAGCTCAGGATGACGATTTTCGTTGTGAGATGTTATTTATTAAATTGTTGTCATTTTGAGCCTGTCGAACTTCTCTCTTGCGAAGCAAAAAAACAGACAACAATTTTTCTTTTGATACAGCCTTTTTCATATGAAATATATCAGCTTTTTTACTTACCTGAGTTTCTACAAAATATTTAATATCCTTTTGGTTTTTGCCGGATATACTTTTTCGTTGATTTCAAAGAAAGTTTTTATTTGGAGTTATCCATATGCTGTTTCAATAGAAACTTCGGCAATATGCAATTTGAAATGCCCCGAGTGTCCAACAGGTAACAGTGCGTTAAATCGTGAACAAGGCTTAATGCCCTACACTGATTTTTTTGAAATCATAAATCAGATAAAAAAATATACCATTTATCTTAATATGAGTTTACAGGGCGAACCATTCTTAAATAAAAATCTTTTTAAGATGATTCAACATGCAGATAAAAACAAGATAATTACCTCTCTTTCGACAAATGGTCATTTTATTGATTCGGAAACGGCTGAAAACGTTATACAATCTGGTTTAAAAAGACTTATTATCTCTGTAGATGGAATTGATCAGGAAACATATGAGAAATATCGTAGAGGAGGATCTCTGATGAATGTTTTGGGCGGAATAAAAAAAATCTCGGAATTAAAACATAAAAGACAGGTAAATAATCCCGAGATTGTAATCCAATTTATAGTTTTCAGGCACAATGAGCATCAGATAAATGACATAAAAAATTTAGGAAAACAGATTGGTGCGGATAAAGTTGAATTAAAATCAGCACAGATTAATGATCCGGAAAACAATCTGCACTTATTGACAACATTAAATAGATATAGCCGATATAAAATCAATAAAAATAAAATCAATATAAAAAACAAACTCAGAAATCGTTGTTTCAGGATATGGGAAACCATGGTTATAACATGGGATGGAACAATTATATCATGCTGTTTTGATAAAGATGCCCAAAATAGAATGGGGAATATGAAAGATAGCAAGCTTTATGATGTATGGAAATCGTTAGCATTCAATAAATTCAGAAAAAAAATCTTAACCGAACGAAAAAAAATAACCATTTGTTGTAACTGTACTGAAGGATTACGTATAAAGTATTAATGTGCTTTTTTGTACTACATAATAAAAGCATTTGCTTTTATTTATCAATAGTATCTGGTATGAAATCGATAAGAAAAATTATTTTCCTCATTTATTGGGTTATTATTCTCATCCTCTTTCCCAGTCAGATCCTGTTTTCGCAGGAAAAAGATACGCTGGATGCACAGATGCTTTTTAACTTATCTCTCGATGATTTAATGAATATTGAAATTGAATCATCGGTAAAACAAAAACAAAGTATAACAGAAGCACCATCTGTAGTAACTGTTATAACAGCCAAGCAAATAAAAGAAAGAGGTTATTTTAGTGTTGCCGAAGCATTAAATAGTACTGCTGGTTTTGATGTTATTACTGATTATTTTCAACCCAATTTGGGAATACGTGGAATAAATGGTGGTATGAGAAGCTGGTCGAGACTGGCAAAAGTAATGATTGATGGTCAAAGCATTTCCTTTCGATCAAGTTCCGACAATTACCTTGACCCATCACTTATACCTATAGAAGCAATTGAAAAAATAGAAATTGTTCGCGGTCCAAACTCAGCAATTTATGGAAAAAACGCATTTCTTGGAGTAATTAATATCATAACCAAAAACGGATCGACCTTATCAGACAATTCGATTACCCATTTTGGTGGAGTCTATCAAAAAGAAGCGGCTTATGGTATTAGTACTGTTTTTGGTGGCAGCCAGAATGATTTTGACTTTTTATTTGCCAGCAGTTTTTCTCAGTTCAATTTTTCAGGATTAAGCCCTCATAATATTCCGGGTTCAGATATTTATGACAATAACAGTCTTACCGAGCAAAATGAATCGGTTCCTTTTAGCGTGTATGCAAAACTTCATTATGAGTCGGAAAAGATTGGAGAAATAAGTTTTGATCTGAGCCATCAGAATATTAATCATAAACATGAATTTGCAGACTGGGGAGCATTAACACATCATAACAGAATAAACCTGATTAATACCTTTGAGCGATTACGCTATACAAAAGATCTTTTTACCGATTTTAAAGTAAATGTTTCGCTCGCTCACTCTCATAGCAACCCATTAGATAATGAGATCCTTGATACTGACGGAGATCATTCGACATGGATAAAGCGAGAGCTAAATACAACCAGCTATGATATTTCTGGTGATCTATTGTATTTAGTAAATGAAGATAACAATTTTACTTTAGGAATTGATTATACTGCTGATTTGCATGAATATCAGAAATTCTATACCATTATTGAAAATAATAATGAAATCCTTAATCCCGGAGGATCTGAAGGTCCTGAGAATTTTAATAACCTTGGTGTTTTTTTACAGATGATTATAAATCCGGGAACATTCTTTACTATTGATTTTTTAAAAAAACTGACAATAACTGCCGGATATCGGTTTGATTTTCATAGTATTTACGAAGATGTATTAACATACCGACTAGCCGCTGTTTATGCTTTGAATAATAGCTATAGCAGCAAACTGATGTATGGTACATCATTCAATGCACCCTCTCCTGCACAGCTTTACACTAATGCAATGTTTACAGGAGATATTATTGGAAATCCTGATTTAAAACCTGAAAAAGCAAAAACACTCGAATGGGCATTGTTAGGAAGAATCTCGGAACATCTGAATTTTAACACCAATATTTTTTATACCATTATTGAAGATAAAATTGAATATCTTTTACCTTTTGGTGAAATATCTAATATAACAGCAGCAAATATCTCAAAAGTTTATAGTGCAGGTTTCGAAGCGGAAATTAATGTTTTATTTTCTAATTCAACGAGCTATGTTAATTATAGTTACCAGAAAAGTCTGAACGAAAGATACAATCCAATGCTTGGTGATATACGAGTAAAAACCAACATTTATCCACAGCACATGCTAAAGTTTGGAGAAACGTATAAATTTCCAAAACTACATTTCAGAGTACATCTCGATGGCAAATTTATCGGCTCCCGAAAAGCAAGCGAACAAAACAGCTATGTTTACGATCCCATAAACTATGCGATAAACAGCTATTATCTTGACCCATATTTTATTGTTGGCCTAAACATAGAAAGCACAGATCTTAAATTATTTACCGAAAAAGAATCGATACTAAGCTTAAAGGTTGAAAACTTATTTAACACAGATTATTATTTCCCGGGATTTTCAGATTTTGATATACCGGGAATTGGGCGCTCATTAATTTTAAAACTTACGCAAACATTATAATAACCAAATGAAATTAAAAGGTTTACATTTTTGTTGGTTTTTGATGGTATTCGTTATGCTTTGGGGATGCGAAAAATTTGAAGAGGATTATAACAAAATAGCATATAAGAATCCTATAAGAATTGGAGTAGTTGGTGATCTTACCTCAGGAAGAGAAGTTGTTGAAAATGTATTCTTTGGAGTAAAGCTTGCAGCAGAAGAGATAAATGGTAGTGGCGGACTAACAATAAATAATGTTGAAAGAGAGATTCAACTGATCTATAAAAACTCTGCAGGAACATCAGCAGACGGGTTGAAAATTGTAAATGAGCTTATTGATGAGAACGTTGATATTATTATCGGACCTACAAGCTCGGAAGTAGCGTTAAGTATGGCTGCAAGATGTATAGAGAAAAATATCCTGATGATAACTTATTCTGCCTCGGCACCTGAAATCTCGACATTAGCAGACAAGGATTTAATATGGCGTACCTGCCCTTCGGATGAATTTAGTGGCATGATGATGGCTCGGTTTGCTGCAGACTCGCTAAAGAAAACTAGAGCTGCAATTTTATATCGGGATGACACGTTTGGTAATGGAATGAAGGCCGTAATCCAGTCAAAATTTCAGGCTATTAATGGCGAAATAGTTACAACAGCATCATTCCCAACCGAAGGTGTTGATCTTTCGAAATACGACTTTAGTGGACAATTGGATTTAATACTAGCTCAGGAACCCCAGATTATTTTTACCATAATCTTTGAACCTGAGGCTGGAAAGATAACACGCGACTTGTGGTCATCGGTTCTTTATCAACAGTATAACGAAAAACCAAATTTGTTTTTAACCGAAGGAGGTTTCCTAAAAGAGCTCGAAACAAACGGACAACCCGAAGTAATTGAGACTATTTATGGAATCTCAAGTTCCATAACCAATACAACGAATTACATCAGCTTTAAGAATAATTACTATGGCTCGTTTGGTTTTAATCCCTTAACATATGCCGAGCATGCATACGACGCTTTATACTCAATTGCATATGCGATGCAACGAAGCCAATCGATCAATCCACTTGTAATTAAACAGTATTTAAGGCTAGTAACCGGAGGAACCATCTCATCTGATAATACGGTAATAATTAATGTTAATGAGTTTTCGAGAGCCAAAGTATTACTATTGTCTAATATAGAAATTGATTATGAAGGAGCATCCGGAGCCATATCGTTTGATCAGAAGGGAGATCCAAGATCAAAATTTGTTATTTGGAAAATTAAAGATGGAGAGTATAACGAAGTAGCATTATTAGAAAGATAAATTTTGATTTACCCAAAACCAACATATAAACCCATTCATTTTTATCGGAATAACCAAATCTGGCTAATCTTTTTATGCCTTTTAGTTTCTTCCTTTAAGGGATTTTCACAAACCGATGTAAATACGCTGAAAGCAGTTTATCTCGAAAAGTTTTCGCGTTTCATTACATGGCCGGCAGAATGCAACATAGAAAAACTTGATGAACCATTTATTATTGCAGTAATCGGAAGTACTAAACTAACCAAAAGTCTAAACCTGGTTTATTCGCAACAAGAAATATTCAATAAAAGAGTTATCGTTAAAGAAATTATTGATTTAAAAGATATTAAGGATTGTCATATCCTGTTTATTGCTGAAAGCGAAAAAAAGAATATTAAAAAACTACTTGATATAACATCAAGTTTACCCATATTAACAGTAGCCGAATCTAAGGGAATGGCAGAGAAAGGTGTGATTATTAATTTTTTTGAAGAAAATAAAAAGCTT
>JAIFLC010000047.1 GCA_020049295.1 Bacteroidota bacterium | reverse complement strand
ATGGAGGCGATCTTTGTTACAAAGATGCAGATGATGATGGCTACCGACCAGATGGCACTTCAACTGTTGTAAGTTCTGACTGTGACTGCGTAGATGCAGCTGAAGCTATTTCATCAGACCCCATTGGCGACTGCAATGATGATAACAGTTCAATTCATCCTGGCGCAACGGAAATCTGCGATTTAACTGATAATGATTGCAATAACGAAATTGATGAAAATGTAGCAGGAGCTCCTTATTGGTATGCTGATTCCGACAACGATGGATATGGTAATCCAAATGAATCTAAACAGTCCTGCACTTTGCCTTTGGGATATACCGATAATGATCTGGATTGCGATGACGGCAACAATGATATAAATCCTGAAGCAAATGAAATTTGTAATGGTATTGATGATAACTGCACCAACGGTATTGATGAAGGATACGAATCATATAATTATGATGAAAGCCACAGCATGTGTCAGGGAGAAACTTATTTTTGGCAAGGCACAAATTATACTGCTACAGGCAATTATATTGCAAGCTATACAAGCCATTTTGGTTGCGATAGCACATATACATTAAACCTGACCGTTAATCCAGTTTATACCTTCACCGAAAACCAAGAAATCTGCAATGGCCAAACCTATACATGGCACGGCCAAAAGCTAACTGTAGGCGGATTATATTATGACTATCAAATAAGCATAAACGGATGCGATAGTATTTATGAACTTGCTCTTAAAGTTAATACAGTGGATGTAGGCCTTACTGTAACGGGTAATACAATTACAGTAGATTCAATAGCAGATGCCTATCAATGGCTTAATTGCGGTAATGCCTATACTCAAATTAGCGGAGCAATTTTGCAAAGTTTTACAGCAACATCCAATGGAAATTATGCTGTAATTGTCACAAAGGACTTTTGCTCTGATACTTCTGCATGTGTAGGAATACTAACTATCGGAATTGATTTTATACAATTAGAAGAGATATCTATTTATCCCAATCCTGTAACAAATGAATTAATTATTGAAATAGAGGGAAATAATAAAAGACTAAAATTTGAGGTTATAAATGCAATCGGAGAGGTAGTTTTCAATGGGGATTTTGTTGATAAAGCTATCCTGAATACAAGTAATTTTGCACCCGGAGTTTATTTTATTAAAATTGCTAATAGTAAAATTTTTGAATTTAAAAAGATAATAAAGGAATAAGCTCTAGATTAATAATAGATTGGACCTTTGCCGGATTTTATAAAAACGAAACCAGCCTAAGAGCCAGCCTTTTTTCAATGCTTTTCGACGACATAATAACGAATTCTTTTATTGTAAAGAAAACAGAATGACTGAGTGGAAAAATTAACTCAAATCTTGTTTTCATTAATATTCTAAAACATTATAAAACCAATTTATGAATTAGTTGATTTAACCGGTCGGGCAAAGGGTATTTATTTTATAAAGGTAACGGCTGATGATAAATATTTCAGCCAGAAAATAATAATTGAATAGGTCTTTTAAACCCATAAAAGAAAAAAGGTTCAGTAAAATGAGCCTTTTTTTACATTGAAATTAATCAATAAAAAACAATTGCAATAATCCCAAATTATCTAATCTGATTTGTAATAAAATTCTTAAGATTATGATTAGAAGGCAATAAATTTTAGGGTTAATTTTAAATCATTAATTTCTTGAGAATAATTGTTGTCTGTCTCGTTTTTTGCTACCTTTATTCAAATTCAAACCAAGTTAAATGGATGTATTAGGCATTGATATCGGCGGCTCTGGCATTAAGGGAGCAATAGTAAATACAAAAACAGGAGAATTTGTTTCCGAACGATTTCGAATTGATACACCACAACCAGCAAAACCAAAAGCAATCGCCGAAACAATAAAAGTGTTTGTCCATGAATTTAAATGGAAGGGAAATATTGGATGCGGATTTCCTTCGGTTGTTCAAAATGGAATAATAAAAACAGCCGCAAATATTGATAAATCTTTTATTGGTGTAAATGCTAACGAGTTATTCAGCAATGCAACAAAATGTACTGTTAAGGTTTTTAATGATGCCGATGCTGCAGGGTTTGCAGAACTAACTTTCAGCGATGTAAAATCCATTAAAGGATTAACAATTTTTCTGACTATTGGAACAGGTATTGGCTCTGCGTTTTTTAAAGATGGCATATTAATCCCAAATACCGAACTTGGACATATTTATATGAAGAACGGATTGGTCGGCGAAAAATATTGTTCCGATGCAATCAGAAAACAAAACGATCTGGACTGGAAAACCTGGAGTACACGATTTGATGAATATCTTATATATCTCGAAAACCTTTTTTATCCTGATTTATTTATAATCGGTGGTGGAGCCAGTAAGAAAATTGATAAATTTCAACCCTATTTAACCATCCGAACACCAATACAGCCATCTAAGCTTCTTAATAATGCAGGAATTATTGGAGCTGCCTTACTAGCAAAATAATGTCTTTTGATTTTTCTATTATGGATTCAACTAAATACAATACAAAATAGAGCCGGCTATTTGCAGGCTCTATTTCTGTTGATTAATTTTTACTATGTATTTATTGCTTTTTTATACCTGTAAGAAGTGTGCTCGACATTTTATTTCCTTTAGAATAGCTTTCTGTCTTAACGGAACCAATACCCTCAGCATACCATTCGGCAGCTTCGAATCGCATTCCTATCATCATTTTTGTTGTTATGGTATAGGTTATTTTAAAGCATTCAAATGTGCCAGCTTCTGTGGTAACCGATTCCCTTGCATCAACTTTTCTGTCAGAGATTGTCGTAGTCATTGTCATAATAGGCATTCCTTCGCTACTTATGCTAACTACAAGCTTCCCCTCTTTTAGTTGATCCCCAACTTTCATTTCTGAGGGCATTTCCAGGCTATTACTTGTAATATCAATTTTCATATCTTTATACGAAGCCATAGTTTGAGCATCAAGAAAACTCCTCATATCCACAGAATAAATACCATTTTCGCATTTAACTGTATATTCATTAATACCAAGCTCTTTACCTTTGGCATCAAACGACTGATATTCAATTGTTGCTTTCAGAACATCACCGTTTTCAATTATTTCCTTAACTTTTTGAGTGCTACGACCAGTAAGTTTGTCTTTTTTATCAAAACTTTTATACTCGAGAGTCGCGCCCTGTGTTTTGGGATAATAAAAAACACATTCTTGCGCAGATAAAAATCCTACAAAAAAAATAGAGCTTAAAAGAAATACTAGTTTTTTCATTATTTCAATTTTAATATTTAACATAAACACCTGATTTATTATTAATTAATTATTAATTGTTAAAATCATTGTTTAATAATTTTTATTTTGCTTTTCGAAAACCAATAATCAATCCCAGTAATACTCCTATACCACCAGATATAAAAATATTTTGTTTGATTTTTGCAATACCAGTAAACTCATTAACAAAAGCGCCTACTTTTGTTGTTGATCCAAAAATTGTTTTAATGCTTACATATTCGCTTCCTATCTTACCAAAGATTAAATAGCCTAAAACTAATCCCAATACTCCCAATACAAGGATTAAAATAATGGTCTTTTTCATACGTAAATATTTTGTTTTATTATTGTTGTTTTGAACTCATATGTCCTATTTTCATAGGTGTTGGTGTTTTCTTGCAAACATTTTTGTTTCATAATTCTTAATTATTAATAGTAATTTTTTTATCGAATAACAATAAACCTAATTTTATTCTTTATTTTTGAACTTTACTAAATTACTGAATTATGAAATCTTTTCTAAGCCTTTTGTTTGTTTTTATCTCAACATGTCTTTTTGCGCAATTTGCAAATCAATATCCTGATGAAAATAAGAATCAATCATCTTTTCAGAAAAAAAGCGATTATCAGCTTTATTATAATCCTTTGTTAGATAAGTATAATATCCATTTTTTGAAACTTGATTTAAATATTACCGATCAATCTATCTCCCTTTCTGGAAATGCAACAATTACAGGTAAAGCTCAAGGAGGATCATTAGATACGCTGGTATTTGATTTTAAGGACAACATGATTGTTGACTCTGTATTTATAAATGGGCAAAAAAAAGTTGTAACACGAGGTAATGATGAGATTAAATACATTTTTAATCCGGTTCTAAATGACGGTGACGTATTTACAGCTCAAATTTATTACAAAGGAACACCAACGGGTGGGGGTGTTTCAAGCGGCTTATCATCAACATGGGGGAAACGCGTAACCTGGACATTGTCAGAATCATTTCATGCCTATGAATGGTGGCCTTGTAAACAAGTATTGTCCGATAAAATTGATTCGGCATTTCTATATTTTACTTGTGATGATGATTGTATGGTTGGTTCAAATGGTTTATTAAAAACCGTTACCCCTTTATCTGGAAACAAAAAAAGATATGAATGGAAAACATTTCACCCTATAAACTATTATTTAATTTCGTATTCTGTAGCTGAATACCAAGATTATTCGCTTTATGCTTACCCAACCGGTAGCGATCCAATATTGATTCAGAACTTCATTTACAATCATCCCGATTGTTTATCAAATTACAAATCACAAATTGATCAAACAGCTGATTTCATAGAATTATTTAGTGAAAAATTTGGATTATATCCATTTGCAAATGAGAAGTACGGCCATTGTCTTGCCTTGCTGGGTGGAGGAATGGAACACCAAACAATGACAACATTAAATAGTTTTTCATATAATTTAGTTTCTCACGAACTTTCACACCAATGGTTTGGTGATTATGTAACCTGTGCCTCCTGGCAAGATATATGGATTAATGAAGGATTTGCTTCGTATTGTGAATACATCGCATTAGAAAATCTGGTTTCAATATATGAAGCACAATCCTGGCTGACCAGTGCGTTTCAAAAAGCGATGGAAAGCCCAACAGGAAGCGTGTATATTCCTTTTGCAGATGCGTTTAATGAAGGGCGGATTTTCAGTTCTAGTTTATCATATAAAAAAGGCGCCGCTTTATTGCATATGATTAGAAATCAAATAAATAATGATGAGTTATTCTTTTTAACATTAAAAAACTATATTTCACAATATCAGAACAATGTTGCTACTGGTGATGATTTTAAAAATGTTATACAAGAAACAACCCAAATGAATTTTGATTTGTTTTTTGATCAATGGTATTATGGAAAAGGTTATCCTTCATTTAATTTAGCATACTCTCAAAGCGAAGATACCCTATTTATGAAAGTTACTCAAAAAACCTCTTCAACATCAACTCCTTTGTTTAACATGTATGTCGAATATAAAATTTATTATGAAACCAGTGATACAATGGTTAGGCTTTTTCAGGATGTTAATCCCCAAACGTATAAAATTCCAATCACAGAAAGGGTAAGGAGCCTTTCTGTTGATCCTTCAAACAAGATATTAAACGGGAATGGTGTAGTTGTTTCTTCAGAAGAGCTAATTAAGCATGATGTGTCTTTTGATATTTACCCTAATCCAGCCTCTGATTTTCTTGCTATAAATATTCCTGATATAAATAACGAAGATGCATCTATTGAAATATACAACACAAATGGTGTTCTCATTAGCAGGTATAATGTAAATGAAAAAGGAAGTATAATTGATCTTTCAAATTATATTAGCGGTATTTATACAATTCGTTTAACCTATAAAGAAATTTCTGGATCGAAACGCTTTGTTAAGAAGTAGTTATTTCTATACTGTATTTGAAGGCAAAAAGAACATCTCAATGTTTGTGTTGTGATTTCTTTTAACGGATAAGTAGAAATTCATTTTTAAAAATAGTTTTAGAACTATCTGTTTTTTTATCCGTATAATAATTAAAAGAATATTGGCTTTTTGTAAAACTTAAACCTATTAACAATCTAAAAAGGAGGTTTGCTATGAAAACTCATTTTATATGTCCCCGATGCAAGGGATACTTGGATGTAGGTGAACAAATAATTTTAGCTGCAAATACCGAACACAATGATGCTGGATTAATCCTTTTAAGTCCCGAATTAGGGAATTATACCGTAAAAACAAATTCACAATTTAAGATTAACATCGGTGAAAAATACGATTTTTATTGCCCTGTATGTCACGAGAAATTGGCTACTGATTTGCACGATAATTTATCAAAAGTTATCTTAATTGATGAAAATAATATAAACTACGAAATTCTTTTCAGTAAAATTGCCGGTGAGAAAAGCACTTATAAAATTGTTGGTGAATCATTTGAACTTTTTGGTGATCACAAGTCAAAATATCTGAATTTTATTAACCTGAGCGAGCTTAAATAAATTTAAAGGGGCTAAGCCCCTTTTATTCTTCTTTTAACGGTCTAAATCCATTACCAATTACCTCATTAGCATCAATAACTGTCATAAAGGCATTTGCGTCAATTTCT
>JAIFLC010000157.1 GCA_020049295.1 Bacteroidota bacterium | reverse complement strand
CTAATATCAAGGTTTAATGATTTATATGCTGCCCGGGCATCTCCATCGTCAAGAGTTTTTACACGTAAAACCATTGATTGCTCATTCAACTGTCTTAATTGAGGATTGGTAGGATCAATAACTCTGTCAACTCCGGGAGGAAGAACATAGTTTGTATTTTCTTCAATATTTACTGATGCAATATCAAGTAATCCGTTCGAATATTCAGGTGTTGTCAAAGCTTCTTGTCCTTCCAGCAATGAAAGATTATACTTCCGCCACTCACCGCGAACAAGTTCTAGTTTACCAAAACGAAGAATTATGCTGTCTTCAAAATCACGCAAGAACATACGCATAAAACGGATAGATTTAAAATCCTGAATAGCTCCTACAACTCTTTCCGGCTCTCTGATTGGAATTCGGAATTGATACCAGTTTATTTTTACATTTTTATCACCATTTGCTAAATCCACATAAGCCACTACCTTATCAACAATATTATTTTGACCTACACGCATCATTTCAGGGCGAATATCTACTTTGTATTGAAAATAACTTTCGGTTTCGCTTAGCGTATTATCATTGTTTATATCCTCACCATCAGGAATATTGGTTGCAGAAGTTGGATAATCTTCGGGCGATTGGGCATCAGTTGGTGAGTTTCCCTGGTGATTATTAAAATTCTTATATCTATTTAAAATACTTACTCGTTGAGCATCAAAATCTCCTCCACGATAATAATGATAGTTATCATTTGATGGATCGGTAATAAAGTTTTGTAATGCTTCAGGAGTTACTATTGCTTCAAGGGCAGTCAAATACCAATTAAAAAAAGTTATTTCATCATCATCACTCAGCCCATCGAGTCCAACATCCTGGTAATTTCTGGCATTTGGTTGAGTATCATCAAAAGCTTTTACTAATGATTGTTTGGAAGGTACCCGACCCCAAATCGTAGTATCAACATCTTCAACTGTTTCTGATCGGGGGAGTCCATTTTCAAAACTTTTTCTCGAATCCTGTAAAATATCTTCTGAGATATTACCCAAATTAAAATATAATTCTCCGCCTGCTTGAAGCGAGTCATACACAAATGGATCCATTAACCAGAATTCGATATATTCAACGTTTGAAGCCTCAAAATCTTTTTGTGGCATATCACGCATAATACCAGCCCAGCGTGATCGGGGGTTGTTTAAGCTTCCATCTGGATTTAATCCAGCAGAGTAGCCATCATTCTGAACATTGTAGTTATAAGGACCTTTTTCTGTAGGATAAAAAGCAAGGTTTAAAACCTGTAAAGCATTTGGTATTTGTGATTCGGGCTGTTTGTTAGGGAAAATCTCCTGCTCAAATATTTCACGTACAAAATGATTTGATTGTTGTTCTGCATCACTTTTTATATGGCCGGGAGTTGTAGATGTATTACGCAAAAATAATGGATCGATCTTGTACCATGCAAGTTTCGCCCTATTAAATCCTGATATTACACCTTCCGCATTTGCTTCAGGAAAAAGATCGGGCATTTCTTTTGGAATACTTGCTAAAACCCACGAATTATAACTTTTAATATCAAAGGAGGTTTCACTTCCTTCAAAATCATCTATATATGCATTGCCTTCTTCTTCAATAGCATCGGAATGTCCCGGAATTAAATGAGCAAATTCAGCATCGAAATTAATTGATGATTTTTCTTTTGTCTCCAGAAAAGGTAGTTTATCAACCAGGGTGGTTAAAAATTGTGATTCGGTTCTGTATGATGTGTTTAAACCCCAAATTGTATTTGAAATGGGCTCTTCACCGATTGCAACCTTTTGTGTTAGTGGTCGTTCTGTAAGATTTATTATTGTACCTCCAATATTAAAGTCATCAGTAATCCTATAATTAAGATGTGTACCAATCAGTGTTTTAGTTTGAATGCTATAAAGAGCGTTGCTTTCAAGAGAAACTTGTATTGGAGTGCCTGATTCAAGTAATCCAGCATCAATAATACGAACCCTGCCTAAATTATAATCAACAGTATATTCAACATTCTCAGTAAGTTTTCGTCCACCTGCAGTTACAATAACTGAACCTTGAGGAATATTTATTGCATTTAAAGAAATCTCAGAACTTGCTGCCGACTGATATTCACCACGCATTAAAAATTTATTTTTTTCTGCAACTAATCTTGCATAGGTTAGCGTAGTATCATATAATTCCTGAAAGACATATTTGTTTGCAATAATACTGTCGGCAACAGTTTCGCCAAAAGCTTTTCTCAGGTTTTTTCCAAAAGGTTGTAATACAGGGAAAATAATGCGTCCATTTGAAGGGTTTATGGTTATGTTGTCAATAAAGTCGAACCGGCCATCAGGAGTTGCATCAAGCTGACTATTGAGGTTATCCAGATTCATAACTTTTAATAGAATCTTTTTGTTTATTTTTCCTTCGGGTATATAATTAAGGGCATTTCCTGTTTTGTCATCCTGATACAACACTTCAAGTATAAAGTTTTCCTTATTTACCTGGTATGCTCCAATAGAATAAATATTTTTCATCATCAAATTCCAGGTCGGAATACTTGGGGTAAGATTTGTACCTTTTAAAAGTTTCACAAATAATACATTTTCACCAGTTATTCCATCCGTAGAGAATTCTCCAACCTGAAAACGATCTCCGTTATAGAAATATTCATAAGCTACAGCCAACACTTCATCGGAGTTTAACGCAACATTTAATGAGATAAAACCGAGTTTATCATTAAATGTATACTCATTGGGTTTTAACATTCTTGCATTTTCAATCTTCTCATAATCCTGACCGGGTTGAAAATTGTCAATGGCCCATGGTCTCAATGCATTTTGAATTTTATTAATATCACGGAGGTCACTGTTTAATAAAATTTTACTATACAATTCATTTGTACCATTCGAAGGATATAATATATTGGCTGATGTTGGATCAATAACATTTGGTGATGCAAAAATATTGTCTCTATTTTCTGCCAGGTCAAGCAACGCAAGTATATTTCTGTTTTCCTCGAAATTACTCGATTTGTTAGTAATCCAAACTTCAATTCTAGTAATATTATAAGAAGACATTATTACAGGCAGGTTTTCTAAAATCTTATCATAGTTGTCTTTAAAATAATGTGACAGAAAAAAGTGTTTATTTGCTTCATACTCATCAGCACGTACCTCAAAAGTCTGTGATTGAGCACCGCCCTTTACATTAATTACTTTTGTTTCGCCCTTTTGCTGAGAAAAAACGGTAATTAATGATCCGGGTAAAGGCAGTGTTACATTTCCCGCTTCAATTCGTTTTATTATCTCATCTTCTTTTCCAACATATTCGAGTTTGGTCTGATTTTCAAAATCAAAAGTTGCCTCAGTATCATATCGAATACCAAGTTTAATTTTATCTCCAACCGAACCTTTTACCTCCATGGTAATTTTTTCCTGAAAATCGAAGGTTGTTGTTTTTCGAAGATTTTCAGAAAGTATCGGGTTTTCAACTTCATTGATATTAACACCAAAAATAAGTTCGGCCGAACCTGTAGGTACGATATCAATTACATTACTTCCAAAAATCTTATCAAAAGTTTCGCCACCCAATCTTAAATGAGGAAACAAGCCTGTCTGAACATTGCCTGCATCACCTTGCGACCGCTGCCTCCAATAGTCTCTTACCGATTGTTCAAATTGATATTTCTGATACTCTTCAGCACTCATTCGGGTTGATGTTCTGTAATCAAAAGCTCCAACTTTTTGAGTTACTACATACGTATTTGTTTCTGGATCATATTCAACTGATTCTGTTATATTATCAGGATTTCCTAAAAACATAGGAGATGTTTTTTTGTTTTCAAAAAAAAGATAATCTTCCTGATCTTGAAAAGGAAACCGTAAATCGATAGTATCGATTATGCTTGTATCAACGGGCAAAGAATAGATTTGTGCAGCCGGATGGCTAATAGTATAAAAATTTGCCCGGACAAAATATGTCCAGGACATAAAGAATGAAATAAGTAAAAGGTATTTTATCGTCTTTTTTAACACGAAGACCACATCATTTTAATATTAAATTCTTTTCAGCGATTCCTTTACCAGCTCTTCTACAGTAAATTCACGATGATCCTTAAGGATATCACCTAATAATTTATCAATTTTAGCTTTTGGAAATCCCAACATAACCAAAGCAGATAACGCCTCATCCTTGATAGTATTGTGTAATGTAACAACTATTTCTGATTCGTCGGTTATTTTACCTACTTTGTCGCGCAAATCTACAATAATTCTTTCAGCAGTCTTTAATCCAATTCCTTTTATACTCTTAAGCAATGCTATATTATTTTGTAGTATCGCAGATTTCACTTCATCAGGGGTAAGTGATGAAAGCATCATTCGAGCTGTGTTTGCACCAATGCCAGATACTGAAATTAATTGAAGAAATATTTCTCGTTCTTTTTTGTCGGAGAAACCGAATAGCAAATGAGCATCTTCGCGAATTACCTGGTGTATATATACCAGACAATTTTTTTTATCATTCAGTTTGGTATACGTGTTTACCGAAATATGAATGAAATAACCAACACCAGAATTGTCAAGAACCAAATATGTAGGATTCAGTTCTTTAATTTCACCTTGTAAATATTCGTACATAAAATATGATTTTTACAAACGCTAAAAATAAACAAAATAGAGGATGTAATTAGATTTAGTATTAAGAAAGTTAAAAATAGTTGGAATTTTATAGGAGTTTAATAATGAATACTGAGCCTATTTATTTGCAAGGTTAAGATCTTTATCAATTTTTCTGATAAATACTTGATTATATCCCAGGTTTTTAATTTTTTGAAGATCTTCTTTTGCCGATTGAACCGATTCATATGCTCCATAAGTATATCGGTAAAAATCATCACGTCCCTTTGTTACAGAGACAATGGGCAATTCTTTGAAATAACTCAAATCTACAGGGGCTTTTAAAGCCATTAACTGAATAGTATAATTTGGAACAAAGGTGTTGGCTTTAATAAACGCTGATGGATAGCCTGATTGGTTAATTTTTTCTTTTAATATGCTGGCCTCCGAATATGAATTGGTATATCCAACCGTATATCTGTAAAAACCATCCGTACTAAGTGTAATAACAACGTTTTCGAGATTTGAAAAATAATCAATATCAACAGCCTTTTTTAAAGCCATTAACTGCACCGAATATGATTTTTTATTGGTTTCAGCATTTTCAAAGGTTATGGTTGGTTTTGGTTTAGCTATCTCAGCAGGGGTTTCAATAATTTCTGGTTGTGGTTCTGGTTCCTCTTCTAGTACAACTATTTCTGCAGGTTCTTCAATAACTGGTTGTTCTACTACTTGAGGTACCTCAACTGGTTCAGGTTCCTTAACTTCTTCAATTATAGGCGTTACAACAGCCAGCTCTTCTTTTACTTCTGGGATTACTTCAGAAATTATTTCTGCAACAGGTTCAGATTTCGGTTCTTCAATTAAAGTTAATACTGCTTCTACCAGATAATCATTTTTTGAGTAATCTTCAGTAATAAATATGTCTTGCGAATAAGGATTGCATTTCTCATTAATAATTGTAACTAAATAATTCCCTGGAGAAATATTATATGCAAATTCGGGCTCAGAAGAAACTAATGTATTAATGGTTTCGTTAGTTTCTTTGTTTATTAAAACAATTGAATACTGGGTTTCTGTTTGTGCAATTTCTGATGGTCCGATTATTTTCCCTTTTAACATGATTCCTTGTGCAATGTCGATCTGATAAATATCTTTTTTGCCTAAAGATGCTTTATCATACCTTGCGAAATAACCTGTTTGCAAATTATCTCCAGGCACATAAAAAAGATCGTTTCCAGCTGTGTTTAATGGATAGCCAATATTTGTAATTTCCTGGTCACCGGTTAAATTAACATAAAAGATATCATACCCACCCATGCTATTATGACCCTGAGAACTGAAAAAAAGATATTCACCATCAGAAGTAACAAAAGGAGTTTCTTCATTTAGGGATGTATTAATTTTGGATCCCAAATTTATTGCTGGGCCCCATTTTCCTTTATCATCTTTAGTCGATTTGTAAATATCCAACCCACCCAATCCTCCGGATCGATCACTTGTAAAGTATATTGTGTTGTCATCTTTAGAAACAGATGCATGGGTCTCGTTTGATTTTGTGTTAAAGATTTTATCCAACTTTTTAGCATTTGACCAATTGGAACCATCAAATGCACTTTCAAATAAATCATTGTTCAATGGATCGTCAGTAGCTAGATAAAGAACATTTCCATCGAAAGAAATACCAGTTGTTTTTAAATAAAACTTTTTACTTACCTGATCGGTAACATTCTGCGGTTTGCCCCATTGATTTCCACTTTTCTTGGCAATAAACAAATCGATATAATTAGCTGTATATGATGTGTATGCAAGAGTATTTCCATCACCAGAAATAACCGCATTAAAATTCGAAAACTTATTATTTATTGATTCTCCGAAATTTGTGGTTTTAATACTTCGTGGAGATTTTAATTGAGTTTCAGCATTAGAACAAGATGCGATGTATTGATTTACCAATAAATAATATGGACTGGTTGGATCAACAATATCTCTATAATTTTTATATGATGTTATTGCTTCCTGCAATTTCCCCATTACTTGATATGCAAAACCCAGGTACAAATGTGCCTCAACAGGAGCTCTGGTTTCGGAGATGGATTTTGAATCAAAATCTTTGGCAACATCTTTTATAGCCTCTTCCAAATAGCTTAGGGCCAAATGTTGCTGATCATCCGTTCTTAAATAAGTAAATCCGATTTTAAATTTGATTAGCGCACTTTCAGGAACTTTTTTTAAAATTCGTTGATAGATATCCAACGCTTTTTCGTAGTTTTTTTCTTCGAGAGCATACTCAGCATCCGTTTCCATATAAAAAATTTCATTCCAGTTCTGAGCCTGTGAAAGACTGCATGAAAGTAAAAGAAAGAGAGCTATAAGAAAATAATTCCTCATGAGAACTAACCAATAAATAATTAATCACTATAACGATTTTGACCTGAATAAGTTATAGTAAATTGATGAAATTAACAATTTAATTGGTAATTGTACATTAAAACAGAGCAATTATTTTTTAACATACCGATATTATGTAAATATGATGAATGTTGATATAGTTAATAAAGTGATGCTAAATAGGCTTTCTATAAGATTTTGATTTGGGAAATTAAAAATAGCTCGATCCATCCCAGCAATGCGTGCAAAGTTTTTCTTTGGGCAGGCCAATAGCTTTTACAAGATCGTCTAATTTTTGAAACTTAAGACTTGTAAGATCTAGGTTTTCTCTTATTTTATCTACCATTTTTGCATATTTCCCATTACCTGTATCAGAATAATCTTTCATATCCACATTTTCTTTTCCTTCGATTTGCTTTACTGCGTTATGTGTTGCTAAATCGAGGTTTGATCTAGACCTGCTGAAGTTTAAAAACTCACATGGATAGGTAAGTGGTGGACAGGCAATACGCATATGTACTTCTTTTATTCCTGCCTGATGTAAATCCCGAACATTATCTTTTAGCTGAGTTCCTCTAACAATAGAATCATCAAGAAATATACCTCTTTTGTCTTTTATTATTGAACTATTCGGAATTAGTTTCATTTTAGCAACCAGATCACGCATTTGCTGACTTTGTGGCATGAAACTGCGTGGCCAGGTTGGTGTGTATTTGGAATAGGGACGTTGATGAGGTATTTTTTTCTCATTGCCATACCCCATTGCATGACCAACTCCCGAATCAGGAATACCAGCTACAAAATCTGCCTCAACATCATCTTTCTTTGCTAATGCCTCACCACATCTATATCGGGTTTCATCAACATTAATGTTTTCATAAAACGATGGAGGATACCCATAATAAACCCAAAGAAATGAACAAATTTGCATTTTGTCATTTGGTTTGCGTAGCTGATTATAACCATTAGCATTTATTTCAACAATCTCTCCAGGTCCTAAATATTTTTCAATTTCGAAATTAAGATTAGGAAAAGCACAGGTTTCGAATGTTGCCGAATAACCATCTTCTTTTTTGCCAATTATAATGGGTGTACGACCAAGTTTGTCACGAGCTGCAATCAGCTTGTTCTCGGTTAAAATTAACATGGAGCATGAACCCTTAACGCGGCCATATACATTTTCGATTCCGGATTTAAAATCTTTACCTTCGGCAATTAACATGGCAACTAGCTCCGTTGGATTTATCGAACCCTGACTTGTTTCTGAGAATGTTTTATACTGTGATAGTAATTGATTAGCTAGTTCGTCAATATTTACTATTCGACTTACAGTAGCAACAGCAAACCTCCCGAGGTGTGATGTAACCATAATCGGCTGAGCCTCTGTATCACTAATAACACCAATGCCTATATTTCCTGTAAATCCAGATATATCATTCTCGAATTTATTTCTAAAATACCCATCTTCAAGGCTATGAATGGCTCTCTGGAAACCTTTTTCTTCAGAAAAGAAAGCTAACCCGGCTCGTTTTGTTCCAAGATGTGAATGATAATCAGTACCATAAAAAACATCTAAAACGCAATCTTTTTTTGAGATACAACCAAAAAATCCACTCATAATTTTCGTGAGATTAAAATTAATGACGTAAAATTACTGGTTTTATTTTGGGTTGAAAGGGATGGTTAATAATTGGATATGTATTGTTGAAATGTTTTTAGGAGATTAAATGGAGTATTCTTAATAATAGGTTTTCTACTATTTCAGGGAATAATTAACGAAAAAAGTATAATAATTGAGAAATATTTTGTTTTTTATAAATCATCTGTTACCTTTGCAACCGCAATAAATAAGAAATTACTTAAAGTTAAAGATATATTGCGGGGTGGAGCAGTTGGTAGCTCGTTGGGCTCATAACCCAAAGGTCGCATGTTCGAGTCGTGCCCCCGCTACTAAAGAAAAGCCTGATACTTTTGTATCAGGCTTTCTTATTTTACATAATTTAATAAATAGTAAAATCCCAATTATTTCGTTTATTATGTTTGTTAAATGATTATTTGAAAGTAATTTTAGCCCTGTTTTCATTTTAAGAAAACTTATATCTTTGCAAAAATTCTATTGAAAATTAACAAATGGCAACAGAAAAAAAGAAACATATTGTAAATAAGTTAAAACATAAATACAGATTAATTATTTATAATGATATCACCTTCGAAGAGGTTTGGTATATGCGTCTTTCTAGATTAAATGTATTTACTTTCGCAGGTACAGCACTCATTTTATTAATCGTATCGGTTACTGTTTTAATTACTTTTACACCACTTCGGGAATTTATTCCTGGTTACCCAGATGGGAATATGCGATGGAATATTATTAATAATGTACATAAATTGGATTCGCTTGAGCACGAACTCGAAATACGCGACCGGTATTTTGCAAGTATTAATCGTATTATCCGTGGAGATGTGCCTATAAGCTACGAAAATTCGCAAGATTCATTAGTTAGATATGAGGATATTACGTTCTCAAAATCTGAGCATGACTCAATTCTTCGCCAACAAATCGAAGAAGAAGAGTTGTTTAATCTTTCAGTGCTTACTAGTCCAGGTAAACGAACCGATTTTTCGACAATTCATTTTTTTCCACCTGTTAAAGGGATAATTACAAATTCATTTAATCCGAGTGAGAATCATTTTGGGACAGATATTGTTGCGGCTACCAATAAGGTTGTTGTGGCAACCC
>JAIFLC010000016.1 GCA_020049295.1 Bacteroidota bacterium | reverse complement strand
GATCAATTGCAGGTGTTATAGGCAATGTATTTGTTGCAGGTTTTTCTATTTCATTTATTACCTTTTTCTTTTTAAAAGATGAAAGCCTCTTTTATAATGGAGTTATGTTATTTATTCCAGATAGACTTACCCAGCAATTTGCACATGTAATGTCATCCATTAAAAAGTTATTAACAAGATATTTTATTGGAATAATTATTGAAGTTATCGGAGTTATAACACTGGTATCAATTGGTTTAATGATTGTTGGTATAGGATTTCAGAGTGCTCTTGTAATCGGCCTTATTGCAGGGATTTTCAATGTTGTTCCATATGTTGGTCCTTTAATTGGATCAGCACTTGGAATAGTTATCGGATTTGCTACCCACCTGAACCTTGATATTTACAGCGAACTATTACCATTATTAATTTACATGGCTATTGTATTTTCGATAGTTCAGCTAATTGATAATATTATTTTTCAGCCTTTCATATATTCGAGTAGCGTAAATGCACACCCTTTGGAAATATTTCTGGTTATTATGATAGCCGCAAGTTTAGCAGGAATTATCGGAATGATATTAGCTGTCCCCGCATATACAATTATTAGAGTTGTAGCCAAGGAGTTTTTCAACAACTTTAAGCTAGTTAAAAAATTAACCGAAAAAATTTAAGGTTTTATAATGGTATTTTATATATTTACGTGTGTAAAAAAATAATAATGAAAAAGGTAAAATTTCTATTCTATATAGCACTCTTTTTATTATCAAACAATTTAACTGCTCAAACTGATATTGACACCATAGGTATTAGAGTTAGATTCCCTGAAATATATCAAAAGGCATACGTTAGAGCAATATACATTGAAGGAGCTGATACCAGTGAATTTAACATAGAAGATACCACGAATTATACCTTTAAATGGTCAGGCGATTCAGTTCCAGCAAATGATTCATTACCAATTACAATTTATAATTTTAGAGTTGACGGAACCTATACTATTAATTTAACAGTTTTTGAAAAAGCAACTAGTACAAATTTTACATTTTCCCGAGTTGTTAACATAACAAAACCTATTCTTGTTGCCGTACCAAATGTTTTTACTCCAAACGACGATAATACAAATGATTTATTCACTGCCTTTTATGATGGAGAAACGGAATTAGAAATGACCATTTTTAGTCGTACTGGGGTTCAGATTATTAAAATTAAGTCACCCACAATTGTTTGGGATGGCAGAAACTCATCAGGAACAGAAATGAGCGAAGGTGTTTATTATTATATTTTAACATCTGCTGATTTAAAAGTGGAACAAAAAGGTTTTGTTCATTTATTTAAATCTAAATAGCACCTAATTATCACACAAGTAATACTTCCATAAAGGATTTCTCCTCTTTGCTTTTTAGAGTTTTTGTATTAAAGATTCAAATTAAAATGATTCTAAATGAGTTTTTTTTATCTTTGAGAAAGGATTATAAAAATGCATATTAAAAATCTTATTAAACGAATTTTTCTATTCTACTACGAGGGTTTTAAAGACATGACCGTAGGTAAAAAGCTTTGGGTAATTATATTCATAAAGCTTTTTATCATGTTTGCCATTCTTAAAATATTCTTTTTCCCTGATTTTCTTAAATCAAATTTTAATACAGATAAAGAACGAAGCGAATATGTAATTAATCAATTAACAAATTCTAAAACCACAGACCATGATTGAAAACTTAGATCCGGGACTTGTAGACTGGTCGAGAGCTCAATTTGCCCTCACGGCACTATATCACTGGCTATTTGTACCCCTCACGTTGGGAATCACATTTATTATAGCCTTTATGGAAACCATTTATGTAAAAACGGGTGATCCTGAATGGAAAAAAATTACCAAATTCTGGATGACCTTGTTTGGAATAAACTTTGCCATTGGAGTAGCTACTGGTATTATTCTCGAATTTGAGTTTGGCACAAACTGGTCGAATTATTCGTGGTTTGTTGGTGATATTTTTGGTGCACCGCTAGCAATCGAAGGTATTATGGCTTTCTTCCTCGAATCAACCTTTATTGCAGTTATGTTTTTTGGCTGGAATAAAGTAAGCAAGAAATTCCATCTATTATCAACCTGGTTAGTGGCCTTTGGTTCAAACCTTTCTGCATTATGGATCCTTGTAGCAAATGGATGGATGCAATCACCTGTAGGTATGCATTTTAATCCCGAAACAGCACGAAATGAAATGCTAAATTTCTGGGATGTATTGCTATCTCCAATCGCTATTAATAAGTTTTTGCATACTATCACATCAGGATATGTGCTGGCAGCAATTTTTGTGATAGGTGTTAGTGCATGGTTTTTGCTAAAAGGTCGCGAACAATTGCTTGCTAAACGCAGTATTGTCATTTCATCCGTTTTTGGATTACTTAGCTGTCTATTTTTAATATATACAGGTGATGGATCAGCATATCAGGTAGCACAAAAGCAACCCATGAAACTTGCTGCAATGGAAGGACTCTACCAGGGCTCCGAAGGGGCTGGACTTGTCGTTCTTGGCATACCTACTCCAGGCAAACAATTTGATGATCAGAAAGATGATTATTTATTTAAATTTGAAATTCCTAAATTGCTTTCTTTCCTTGGATACGGAGATGTTAATGCATTTGTTCCTGGAGTAAAAGACCTTATTTCTGGTGGTTATGAATATAACAATACAAATGGTATTAAAGAAACAGCATTATCTGCCGAGCAAAAAATTGAAAAGGGAAAGATATCTATCAACGCATTAAAAAATTACAAACATGCAAAAGAGAACAATGATTCTGAGAAACTAAAGGAATCATTAGATCTGTTCAATGAAAATTTTAAGTATTTTGGTTATGGATTTTTAAATGATCCTAAAAGTATTATTCCAAATGTTCCGCTTACCTTTTATAGTTTCCATATTATGGTTTCGTTGGGATTTTATTTTATTTTATTTTTTTCACTATCCTTATTATTTATTTACAAGGATGATATAGAACCCCGAAAATGGTTTCTGCGTCTGGCAATTTTAACCATACCACTTGCCTATATTGCGTCTTTGTCGGGATGGATTGTTGCTGAGGTGGGTCGTCAACCTTGGACAATACAAGATTTATTACCCACCGTTGCAGCTGTTTCGCAAATTGATGCCAGTGCTGTACAAATAACATTCTTTCTGTTTACCATCATATTTACTGCACTTTTAATTGCAGAAATACGAATTATGACAAAACAAATTCATATCGGACCAAAAGAAGGAGGACATTAATATGTTTGAAACATTATCACATCTAGCATTACAGCAATATTGGTGGATTATCATCTCACTTCTTGGATCCTTACTTGTATTTCTGCTTTTTGTGCAAGGCGGGCAAACCCTAATTTATACCCTTGGCAAAACTGATATAGAGAGAAAAATGATTATTAATTCTTTGGGTCGTAAATGGGAATTCACATTTACCACACTGGTAACTTTTGGTGGGGCATTTTTTGCATCCTTTCCCCTATTCTATTCCACCAGTTTTGGTGGTGCATATTGGGTTTGGATGATTATTCTTTTTGCATTTATAATACAGGCTGTATCATACGAGTACCGGTCAAAACCAAACAATTTTCTGGGAGCAAAAACCTACGAAATATTTTTGTTTATAAATGGAGCTGTAGGCACAATCTTTCTGGGAACAGCAGTTGCAACATTCTTTACCGGATCAGAGTTTTCACTTAATGAAATGAATTTTTCGAAATGGGAAGGTGCAGCAAACGGACTCGAATTAGCCTTAAATATTCATAATATTTCATTAGGACTTGCTGTATTCTTTCTGGCCAGAGTATTGGCAATTCTCTATTTCATGAATAATATAGATAATAAAGAAATATTTTCCAGATCAAAAAAACAACTTGTTATTAATACAATTCCATTCTTGTTTTTCTTTTTACTTTTTGTAATATGGTTGCTTTTAATTGAAGGCTTTGCCTATAATCCTATAAACAAACAGGTTGCTATGGAACCTTTTAAATACCTGCATAACTTTGTTCAAATGCCATTGGTACTAATCATTTTCTTGATTGGAGTTCTATTCGTTTTATTTGGAATAGGAAAGTCGATCCTTAAATCGTGTACAAATGGAATATGGTTTGCTGGCATAGGAACGGTTTTAACAGTTTTTGCATTATTTCTTATTGCAGGATTAAATAATACAGCATTCTATCCATCTACCTTTAATTTACAAAACTCGCTAACAATAGAGAATGCATCTTCAAGCAAATATACGTTAGCAATAATGAGTTATGTTTCTTTATTTGTTCCATTTGTTGTTGCTTACATTTGGTATACATGGAAATCGATTAATAATAAAAAGATCGATGAAAAAGAGATGAGTGAAGACATTCATGTTTATTAATAACTTTAAATATTTAAAATATGTATTTAACAGAAATAATTTGGTTAATAAGTTGGCCGATATTTATTTGGGTTAGTTACAAATTATCTGTGCTAGCTATTAAAAGATTTGAAAAAAACAACTAGGTTTTTATTGCTTGATTTTAAGATTTTTTTTTAGAAAATAATAAGGTAATCGTAAAATGCCCAAATTAAAAAATATAGTTCCCTTAAAAAAATGGTTTAAAGGAATTAGTGATTCTCCCTTAATCATTGCCGGACCATGCAGTGCTGAGTCTGAAGCTCAGATGATGACTACAGCAAGAGAAATTGCTGCATTAGGTAAGGTGAAGATTTTCAGAACAGGTATATGGAAACCACGCACTCGACCAGGAAGCTTCGAAGGTGTTGGAAAACAAGGGTTAAAATGGTTGCAGCAAGTAAAAAAAGAAACAGGATTATTAACTACTGTTGAAGTTGCAAAACCCGAACATGTTGACCTTGCCGTTAAATACGATGTAGATATATTATGGATTGGAGCCCGAACAACATCTAATCCATTTTCGGTACAGGAACTTGCTGATTATATGAAGGGAATAGATAAGCCAGTAATGGTTAAGAATCCAATAAACCCAGATTTACAATTATGGATTGGGGCACTTGAACGTTTTAATAATTCAGGTATTGAAAAAATTGCTGCTGTACATCGTGGTTTTTATCCTTTCGAAGCAACTAATCTGCGTAATATCCCAAAATGGGAAATCCCAATTGAACTAAAAAGTCTGTGTCATAGTTTACCCATAATTTGCGATCCAAGTCATATTGCAGGCCGAGCCGATCTCGTTTTCGACATATCGCAAAAAGCACTTGATCTGGATATGGATGGATTAATGATTGAAACACATTGCAATCCCAAAAAAGCATTAAGTGATGCTAGTCAGCAACTTACTCCCAAACAGCTAAATACCTTATTAGAGAACCTTATTATTCGTAAAGTCAAATCTGATGATGAATCATTTGCAAATGTTCTTGAAACTCTCCGAAACCGGATTGATTCTATTGATCAACAAATGATTGAGTTGCTGGCTCAACGAATGAATGTTGTGGAAGAAATTGGGAAATATAAAAGTCAGAATCAGGTTACCATTTTACAATTGCGGCGATGGGAAAAAATTGTAACAACCCGAATACGACAAGGTAAAACCCTTGGATTAACAGAAGATTTTGTAAAAAAATTACTTCAGCTTGTACATAAAGAATCTATTCAACGACAAACTGAAGTTATGAGTAAACCTGTTAATCCTGCAAAAGATAATTAATTATTTTACCTCTTTTAAAATATAATCGTAACCTTCCATTATGGGATTTGAAAGGATTTTGTTGCATGCTTCGTTTACCCTTTCCATTGCAGCTTCTTTGCTTTTAGCTTCAATCTCGAGGGTGATATGTTTTCCGATGCGTACATTCGAAACTTCAGTAAATCCAATATTTTTCATACTATTAGTTACTGCTTTTCCTTGAGGATCAAGTAATGCCTTTAATGGCATAACATTTATTTCGGCAATAAATTTCATTGTGCTTTATATTAATTCAGTTTAAAAATCCAGTTATTAATTGCTGATAAAATCAGATATAAAATAATAATTACAGGCACTGCTATTGAATGTAATAATATTAATAAAATTAAAGATAAGCCAACAAACAGGTAACGAATTTTATTATCTTTTAATGAAAGGTTTTTTAGTTTTAACGAAAACATCGGAAATTCTGCTACAAGTAAAAGTGAAAATATGATTATAAGACTAGTCAAGAAGTATTTATTATAAATTAGTGTAATAATAAAATCATATTTTGTTGTAATGGTTACGATATATAGTGAAACAAAAAACAGTGCATTGGCAGGTGTTGGCAATCCAATAAACGAATCGGTCTGTCGTTCGTCAATATTAAATTTAGCGAGACGTATTGCAGATAAAACAGGTATTAAAAATGGAACCAAAAGGAATAATACTTTCCATGTAGGCACAAACTCAATTAATGGAACGTGTTCAGAACCAAACAACGATATTTTCATCATCTGGAAAACAATGAATGCTGGCGCAACACCAAAGCTCACAACATCGGCTAATGAATCGAGTTCTTTACCTAATACTGAGTATGCCTTTAATAGGCGGGCT
>JAIFLC010000104.1 GCA_020049295.1 Bacteroidota bacterium | reverse complement strand
TCGACAAATTTAAGCCTGTGACCAATAAAAGAACCAACAAACTTAGGATCAAGTTTTAGTTTAGTTACTATTTTCTCAATTAACGGATACAGGTTATTCCTGAAAATATAAGTATATGTATCTTCCGGAACATTCCATTGTTTAAGTTGATTATATCGATCATACATTCGATCTGCACCAGGAAGTACTCGTTCGAAAATAGTTGTTCCATTGGTAAGGGCTTTTCGTGTTTCTTTTGGAACCCCTTCGAATGCCATCAGGCATCTTTCTTCTATTACCTCGAGTGCTGTTTTTATATCTTCTTCGGGAGCCCAAAAGATCATCTGAGCATCGTTTTCTGTTGCATTGAAAAACACTTTCAGCTTTTCGAAATTTTGAGGTTCAATTGTTTTTTCAAGCTCCTCGGAGTGGGTCATATTTGGTTTTTCGATACAGGCGATAACCTTTAATCGATCAGATATCTCGTTGGCAAATATTTTACCTGGCTGAGTAAAATGCGACATTATACCTTTGAACTGAGGTAAATTAACAGCAATTATCCTGTATTTATCAATTAAACCGTCAATTATAGGTTGATACTTAAGTTCGTAATCACGATAATCAATTTCGATATGCTGGATTTTCCACTGTTTCTTATCTTTAATACGTTCACTTAGTTTTTTCTGAATGTTTAAAAGTGCCCACTGACGAAATGCTTCGTTGTGCGATAATTCGGGAATCCATTTATTATGAGATACTCCTTTTACTTCGACCCGTGTACCTCCTTTACAACTAACATTTACATCTTCGCGTCCTGCACCAATTCCGGTTCTGACTTTTCCGGTACTTCGGTTTAAAAATCGTATATATTCGGCTGCTTCTTTTAATTCGTCCGGCGTAAATAACTCTGGATATGTTACGGTTTCTATTAATGGCATTCCAAGCCTGTCGGTTTTATAAACACGAGTATGTCGAATGTCCGAAATTTCGCGGCATGAGTCTTCTTCAATACTTAATTGTATTAGTCGTACCTTTTTATTTTTTAAAGGGATTTCGCCTTCTACCCCTAAAATTGCAGTACGCTGAAAACCTGTAGGAATACTTCCATCCAAATATTGTTTTCGGGTGATATGCACTTCGCCAACGATATTTAGTTTACATAACAAAGAAATTTCCAATGCATATTCAAGGGCTTCGCGATCAATCTTAAAAGGCGGAGTATCGTCAATTTCGTAGGTACAAGCTGTTTTATTATTTATTCGATAAATAATTTCTTTGCGTGTTTTTTGTTCCATTAATGCTGTTCCATCATATTCACCAAGCTCGCTAAGTGTTGGGCGCATGTGACGAATAATTTCTGCATTATAATTATCGTGACTATGATAAATACCTGCCGGGCAATGACAGAAAAGTTTTTCTTTGGTTTTTAGTTGCTGATGAACTTCTAATCCCGACATAAATCCTATACGCTCATAATCGGATTTTTTTGCTTTTTTACGGGGAACATAACCTGTTTCCTTTTTAGTTTTTTCATAGTTTTTTTCAGGACTAAACTGTTCAGGATCGTCTGATATAGCTTTTTTCATATCTTTTTAAACTAATTAAGTTTTTTGAGCCTAATTTAAAAATTATTGAGCGTTAAATTAGTAAAAAAATAAGGAGAATAGAAACCCAATCTATAAACAAAATATAAACAACAATTTTTAAATTTTTTAGTGGATAAAATAGAACTAATTAAACCGTATTGTTTTTTCAGGACTCAACCGCGAAATAATATGGGAAGGAACAACAAGCATGAAAACCGTAACAATTAAGGAACCAGCATTCAGAGCAAGTATATGCCATAATTTTAGGTTTATTGGCACTGCATCGAGATAATAATTTGCTGGATCAAGTTTTATAATCTGGAATTGAGCTTGCAATAAACAAATTAATATACCGACAATATTACCCCAAAGAAGTCCTTTGGAAATTAAAAAAGAGGACTGATAAAGAAAAATCTTACGAATTGACCAGTTCTTTGTTCCCAGGGCTTTTAGTATCCCTATCATATTGGTTCTTTCCAAAATCAATATAAGTAAACCCGATACCATATTAAATCCGGCAACCAGTGTAATTATTATTAAAATAGTCCAGACATTCATATCGGTAAGATTTAACCAGTCGAATATTTGAGGATATTTTTCTTTTATGCTCTGTACCCGTAATTTAGCACCATCTGGTGAAAAACTGAATCCTACAATATCCTTAACCGTTTCATTCATTTTTTCGAGTTGCGAAAAATCTTCGATCATTAGCTCTATCCCACTCACCTGTTCTGGTGACCAATTATTAATATTTTGAATATGAGCAATATCAATAAGTGCTATTTGCTCATCGAACTCAGCCAGATTAGTTTGATAGATTCCAGAAACTGTAAATACTCTAACCCTGGGAGGTTGTTGTATGAAGTACGTTTGTAACTTGTCTCCGGCATTTAATTTTAATATATCCGAAAGATATTTTGAGATAAGAATGCGATCTGTTTTTACTGTATCAATAACTCTAAAAGACTCTCCGGATAACAAATATTTATCAAAGAATGTCCAATCGAAATCAGAGCCAACACCTTTTAAAACAACACCCTGAATATCGGTTTTTGTTTTAATAATTCCTGCTTTTGTTCCAAAAACCTGAACGTGTTTAACTCCATCTAGATTTTTTAAATCGTAATAAAAACTTCTATTTTTATTTATTGGAACAGTCTCATAACTTACATTGGTATCATAGTTTATAATCTGAATATGTGATCCAAAGCCTATTACTTTATCACTTATTTCGGACTTAAAACCAGTAACTATAGCAACAGAAAGAATCATTACCGCCAACCCCAATGCAATACCAATAATTGCAATAGAAACAATAGGCTGTGATATACCTTTTTTTGTCGATTTATCGAAAAAAATACGTTTTGCAATAAAAAGCTCTGTATTCAATGCCTTTAAATTATGATGGATTACAAATGTAACAAAAATAGTTTTAGGAGGTTGTTTGCGATAATTATTTAGACTCCTTAAAAATTAAATAATCATCAAATAATGTAATATACAAACAAAAAATAAGCGGCAATAAATTACCGCTTATTGTATTAAATCCTTTGTAATTTCTACATTCCTTTACTCATTAAGAGTTTCTCAATCTCCCTTTGTTCCATTTTATCAGCCCATTCTGATGGTTTATATTTTGTTTTTTCGAATATACATTTATATGTAAAAGCACCATTAGAAACCGATCCGCCCATTGATCGTATTGTATAGTCAGGATTATATTTCCATAGCATTTTTTCGGCCATAAGTTTTACTACTTCTATCAGACCTGCTTCAATTGCCCAATAAATAGGTGTTTTTTTGGTAACTATAACCAAGCATTGCAAATTAACACTTGCAGGTATGTTGCTAGGTTTTACAAAGGCAGTTCCTTCAACACCAATATTAATATCAGCTCCTTGCTCTAAAAGATAAGTTGCTACATCAGCCTTGCCATTTGCTAATGACAAAATTAAAGGAGTATAATTTTCACCTGATGTCAGGTTTGAAATATTCATTAATGACATACCTTTTGCTGGAGTATTAATATCGGCACCTTTTTCGACTATCATCTTCATTAATTCCAAATCACCTACCTCTGCAGCTTGACAAATGGGATATATCATTGCTAATTTTTGTTCACCAGAATGATAATCAGAAACTATTTTAGGATCAGCCCCATTTTGTAAAAGAATTTTTGCTATAGAAATCTTTTTGTAGTATAAAGCTCTTCCAAGAGCTGTATAACCATATATTGTATTCGTATCGTTTACATCTAATCCTTTTACAATTATCATTTGTAAAATATCTTCTGCTCGTCCAACGCGCGATGCATCAAGATTTCTGAACCAATCAGGAATGCCATAACCCATTTTTTCAAGAACCGGAACTACGTTTTTGAATCCATTTATTCTTACCTCAGGGTCTGCAGCTGATGAGGCTATGGTATAAATCAAATTACCATTTTCTGCGTCTCTCATATCAGTTCTTGCGCCTGCTTCCAATAACATTTTGACACACTCAACACAATTTGAGTTACCGGCGGCATATGAAAGCGGGGTTACAACAGTTTCGGGTGCAGGAGGTGGAAGTTTTGCCAATTCAGCTTCGTATGCAGCAATAATAGTTTTATTAGCTTTCTTACCTTTGGCCTTTTCATCTGCGATCAATGTTCGAAAATAAGCTCCATCGTCTCGGGCCGGGGAAATTGTTCCTTTGTTAACATCTGCTCCATTTGCCAAGAGTATTCTTACAACATCAATTGAATAATTAATTACAGCAGAATATAAGGCAGAATTCGCTCCAAGATTCGGATCAGCCCCTTTTTCGAGTAAGTAAGAAACTATTTCGGGCCAGAAGGTAGCCATGGCTATTGGAACGTTTCCAGCTGCATCAAGTTGATTAACATTAGCACCCGCTTCTACAGCCGCTTTAACACCATCTAAGTTGCCTTTTTTGCATGCTTCAATTAAATCTTCGTATGGACCAGCCATAGCAAGTTGAGAAAGAATTATGAGTAAAACACTCATAAAAAGCTTAGTTTTTTTCATAGATATAAATATTGGTTAAATAAAATAGCTAGAATAAATATTGATTATTAAGTATTTGCGAACCCTTAAATCAAATTTAAGAATTTTAGCCATAATTTTCAACTATTTAAACCACAATTTGAGAAAGTTAAAAGGGAGTATTACTAAGGTTATTTTTTAGATGATAAAAAACTATTTAAATGCGACAACGCTTCGGGCATATTTTTACGGGCAAATCCTATTCTGAAAAAATTGCCATCAAAATCATAAACACTGGCCGGAAGAAGCATTACACCATTTTTTTCGACCAGATCGAGGCAAAAATCATCTATCTTCATTTCTGAGATAAGTTTAGGAAAAGCAATTGTACCTGCCATAGGTCTTTTCCATCCGAATTCATTTTTATAATGATTAAAAAAGTCGTCCAAAACGCCCAAATTTTTATTAATTATTTCCAGATTTCTTCTTAGCAACTGATCTTTTGCTCTTAAAGCCATAATGGCAAGAATTTCGCTGGGTGCACTATTGCATATGGTTGTATAATCTTTATAAACAGCTATTTTCTTAAGTATTTCTTCGTTTTTTGTTGCTATCCAACCTATTCGGGTACCGGCAAGCGCAAAGCTTTTCGACATTCCAAAAAGCGATATGGCATTTTCATACAGATCGCATGCAGAAGAAATCCGGGTTTTCTCTTCATATTCGAGAAACCGATACATCTCATCCGAAAAAACAATACAGTTATTTTGCCTAGCAATTTCGATGATTTGCTTCAATTCCCTTTCGGTTATTGTTACTCCTGTTGGATTATGCGGAAAGTTGATTACAATTAGTTTTGTATTATCCCTAATTAAGTTTTTAAATTCGTTGATATCAAAAGCCCAACCTTTGTCGTATTTCGGAATCCACTTTGATATTTCGCATTCGTGGGAGTTTGCAATTTCATAGAGCGATTGATATCCTGGAAATGTAACAACAACATGATCACCCTTTTGAAGCAAACTGCTCATGGTTATATAAATTCCTTCTTCGGGTGATAACACAATGACCTGATTCGGCTTGATCGAACTGTATAATCTTGATATTTCTTCGCGTAAAACCGGATGACCAAGAGACTCGGTATACCCCAGCTTAAGATCATTCCACAAAGCAAGGGTTTCATTATCAGCAAGTGCAATTAATTCTCTAAGCGATAGCGGTTCACAATCGGAACACGACAATAAATAAGGAGCTGTAAATTCGTATTTGGCAAAATATCGCTCTAGTTTAAATGGATTGATTTTCATGGTAGTAAAAAAAGCTAATTTAATCAAATATTTTTCATATCACAATTTCCACTAAGTCCCAATATTTATTGATATAAGCAAAGCTTCCCAAAGGAAAATTTCTCATAACTTAGCGATACTTTGTCCTACTATTATAAACATACGTTTTTTGATATTAACATTTAACAAGTATAATTCATAATTAAAGATAACAAAAAAAGAGCTTCGATTTCTCGAAGCTCTCTGTGGTACCACCTGGAGTTGAACCAGGGACACACGGATTTTCAGTCCGTTGCTCTACCAACTGAGCTATGGTACCGTAGCGCTCAATTGCGGTTGCAAATATAAATGAAAAAATCCTTTTTCAAAATATTTTCAATCAATTTTTAAATTTTGTTAGTGTTCACTTAATCATTCCTTTTATTAGTTTGATGCTTAGATTTTTATATTTTTGCATCTCATATAAATCAGGAATGAATTATCAAAGTCATACGCTAAATAACGGAATCCGGTTAATCCATTTGCAAACCGAATCACATGTTGCTCATTGCGGATTAATAATAAATGCCGGATCGCGTGACGAGCAGGAACATGAGCATGGGATGGCTCACTTTATCGAGCATGTTATTTTTAAAGGTACAAAAAAGCGTAAACCATTCCATATTCTTAGCCGTATGGAAGATGTAGGCGGTGAAATAAATGCATATACATCGAAAGAAGAAACAGCAATCCATACCTCCTTTTTAAAACACGATTATGAACGAGCTATTGAACTGATATGGGATATTACGTTCAATTCCATTTTCCCTCAAAAGGAAATAGATCGAGAAAAGGAAGTAATTATTGAGGAAATTAAATCATACAAAGACGATCCTGCAGAACTTATTTTT
>JAIFLC010000126.1 GCA_020049295.1 Bacteroidota bacterium | reverse complement strand
GTGAAGCTTGAAACATAAGTAATTCCCATATTTTGCAACAATGGGTGACTTGAAAAACTACTCATTCCCCAATCGGCAAAAATTAATGAACCTCCTAATTCTATATAATTAGTAATTGAATCAAGTACTGATATAGGGGTACTGTAATTATATGTATTAATTATAATAAGATCCCATAAGGTTCCATTATTTAGCTCTGTAGCAAATGAGGTAAAATCAGTTGTCAAGGTTCTTGTCAATCCCAAATTGTTAATTGCATTATTGTAATGAGAAATTCCGGCTGCAGATTCCATAACCAGAATTTTAATATCTGAAGTTCCTTTATAAACTTTTTTAGAAAATTCAGGTTTATAAGTTATATTCTCAGTTGAATTCTCAACTTTAACTTCTTTAATGTTATCAAAACAAGATTGTGTAATAAATTCATATTCTACTTTATCCTTTATAGATGATAAGTATTTTATTGATATTGAATAATTTAAATCACTTTCTCCTGTATTTGAAATATCAAATGTATGTTCAGCAGTTTCACCAGTATATAATGTATCTGTTAATTCTGTAACTGAAACATTAATCACAGGAGGATTACTTGTAGTAATTGAAATAACATTTGAAATATCAGGGGTATTCCCCATTATACTTATAGGTTTAACTGCAAAGTAATATTCTGTAGAAGCATTAAGATTTATAATTTCATATGTTTCAACTTCCGAAGAATCTAATGGACTATTTGTGAATGCAATTCTAGTTGAGCTGTCAAAATTGCTTTCATTTATAACACTTAAAGAATATCTAATGTCATACCCTGAAACATATTTTCCTGAACTAAATTTATTCTTAGCAGTCCATTGGATTTTTACAGTATTAAAAGAACAATGATTAATACTTAAATCATTAATAGGATATAAAACAGAATCAACTTCAACTAATAATGAATTAAATGCATTTAATCTTCCTTGCCCTAATTTACCTATATAAGAGGCATTAACATTGTCGATATTTTCGGAGCCTAATAATAAT
Organism: Bacteroidota bacterium; assembly: GCA_020049295.1. GTDB lineage: Bacteria > Bacteroidota > Bacteroidia > Bacteroidales > UBA12077 > UBA12077. The sequence continues at coordinate 8,016 of JAIFLC010000126.1, read as the reverse complement.
GCTTGCTTTACTCCTTCAGGAGTAAGATTTGTATTATTTGAAACAATTAATGCAGCCACTCCTGAAACATGAGGACAAGCCATAGATGTTCCCTGATAAAATCCATAGCTATTTCCTGGCAAAGTACTTAATACTCCTTCAACAGTATTTGAATTAGTTTCACCACCCGGTGCAGATATATCGACCCATTCACCATAATTTGAATACCAAGATTTTTGATCATTATGATTAGTAGATGCTACAGCAAAAACCGGCTCATAAAAAGCCGGATACCATTGTGAATCCTGACTATCATTTCCTGCTGCAAAAACAACTAAGCCTCCTTGCATTCGTCCAACCGGATTTCCATTAGCATCGTAACCTGCATTAGCAATAAAATAATCAATTGCATCTAAAACAGATTGTTCATAATTACCTGGAGATGTATATCCCCAACTATTTTGTGCAATTACAGCACCATTATCAGCTGCATAAACAAATGCAACATCAAATCCATCTGCATTATATTCACCGAAAACCTGACTACTCATTAATCTAACACCGCCATTTAAATCTACTCCCCCTGCTATCCCAGATACTCCAATATTATTATTATTAATTGCACCAACTGTTCCTGCAACATGCGTTCCATGTGGATGAGTTGCAATTGCTCCAGTATTATCACCAAAGTTATATCCGTAAATATCATCAATGTATCCATTACTATCATCATCAACACCTACAGTTCCATTTGCTTCAAGCTGATTTACCCACATGGCATTTGTTAAATCCTGATGAGAATAATCAATTCCTCCATCAATAATAGCAACAATAACATCATCGCTACCGGTTTCTACGGACCATGCTGAATTTAATGAAATATCTGCTCCTGAGGTCCCTCCTGTTTGACCTGTATTATTATAATGCCATTGTTCAATAAATAGAGGATCATTAAAACTTGTTTTTAATTGAACCGAATTATTTGGTAATACATTTATATGTTTAGGATAAACATACTCAGTAATTTCAAAAAGATTTGTTTTTTCAAGTTCAGATTTTAGATATTGTATAGTTGATTTTTCTTTACTTTTAATTTCAATAACATACCATAAATTCAACCCAAATTTTTCATGTCTTTTAATAAATTTTGTATTCGAAGGAAATAAGGCTTGGAAGTTTGTCGTTTCATAATTCTTAAAAATTATGTCTAAATCTTCTATACCTGTATTTACGATTCCTTTAAAGTCTCTTTTAATTTCTGCATTATTAAAAACACCAAATTTTTCTGATTTTATTTTTACTTTTATTTTACCAGGTAATAAATCCTGTGAAAAAGATTTACTATTAATAATCATTAGTAACAAAACGAAAATAGCAATTGTAATTTTTCTCATTGGTATATTATTTTATTTAAAGAATTCGATATTAAAGTTAATATCTTATTTTAGGTGGCAAAAGTAATCAAACAAATGAGATGATAAGTAAATTGTTATTGTTTTTCAATAAAAAGGTTATCAATGATTTAGGGTATTAGAAATCATTTATGTTTAATAACATACGAAACTTTATTAAACGTTTTTAGTAATAATGTTTGGGATCAAAAAATGGTCATATTGATTTGATCTTGAATATATAAAACAAAAATGGCTGCTAAAAATAACAGCCACTATTATTTTGATTCAAAACTACTAATTAGCCAAACTCAAGAATTTTTTATAATCTGCATCTCCATTAAAATTGAAGAGCATCATTACATTTTCGTCATCGCTTTCGACAAGCATAAGCATTTCTGATTTTTTTTCAGATTTTTTATTTACTACCATTCGCACCTTTTCGTTTCCATCGTAAACGGTCATAACCTCTACAAACTTGCCCGATTTTATTCCTTTGTCGAGCAACGCAAAGTCGTTTTTCTGAAAGTCTTTTTGGCAAATAATTATTTTCATATCATCAAGAATTTCGAGTATTTCGCGATCTTCTTCTTCCATATCACCAAAGGCTAATCCCCTTTTTATCATAAAACTTGGAATAACAAACGTGAATTCTGAATTATTATTCTGGTATTCCCGTACCACTTCTCTCAAGGTTTCCTGGGCAAATAATGCTGTTGTAGCTAGCATTATAACGATTATAACTGCAACTATTCTTTTCATAATTATTGTTTTTAAAAATTCAACTTTTATAAAAGACGAATGAGAAATTAAATCGTTACAGGTACTAATAAAGTTTAAGGAAAATATAATTCTCTTTCAGCAAAAATGGGCTAAAGCCCACTTGTGTTTTTTAGTAATTACCGTTGGCCTAAGCCAACGGTAATTAACCTATTTTATTCAAGGACTTTAGTTCTTTTAAAAATAATTTTCTGGATTTACATTTTCGCCATCTTTCATTACTTCATAATGCAAATGCGGTCCGGTGGACAAGCCACTTTGTCCAACATAACCAATTACATCACCTTGGCTCACTTCTTTGCCTTCTTTCGTATTATATTCAGAAAGTTGGGAATAAAGTGTAGAAAATCCACCTTCGTGGTCAATTATAATATACTTTCCATACCCTTCACCCTGTTTAAAGTTTTTCTCTACTTTCCGAATCATTCCATCAGCTGTTGCAAAAACAGGAGTTCCTTTAGGAGCTTTAATATCAACTGCATTATGCATCATTTCAACTTTTTTGGTTGGATGCATTCTCATTCCATAACCTGAAGATATTTCTACTCCATCGCCCTTTTTTACAGGAAAAATCGAAGGAATTTGTTTTGAATCTAATGTCGTTTGCAAAACCTGATTTGTATTTAAAAAACTTTCTGTTGATGTTTTCATACCAAAAGCCATTAACAATAAGGCAATTAATGGAATAATCAGTAAAGTTTTAAATTTTGCTAGTTTGCCTGAATTTATTCTTGTCATCATTTTTATTCGTTTTTTAGTTAATGAATAATTAAATTGGCTGGCAAGACGAACCTGGATACTCTTCTCAATCTGTCTGATAATTAGTCGTTGATAAGCAGTTTTATCATTGTTTGCTTTTAAAACTCCCCTATCAGCCAAATATTCATGAATCTCTTTAAATGCTTGTCTGTACCTATAAATGAAAGGATTAAACCACTGAAAAACAAGAATCATTTCAAGAAGAATAACATCAATCGAATGTTTCTGTCGTGCATGAGTAATTTCGTGCAATAACAATTCATTTGATCCATTCCGATAATCATCCTTATCGATAAAAATATAGTTGAAAAACGAAAATGGAGAACTGCTGTTATTCAATAATACTAACTTATAGTTTTTATAATTTATTATTTCATTGGCATTTACGGTTTTAAAAAGTTGAATAATTTGAAAAAGTAATCGTATTAGAAATATGCTAACAATTGCAATATATAACAATAGGATAAAATTGGGTTTGTAAACCCAATTAACAGCCTGTTTTTCAAAAGAATGTACCGAAGAACTCATGTTCAAATAATCGCTGAATTCAAATTGATTTTGAGAATTAACCACAACTCCTGTTACTGAAAAATCAAGAAATGGCAGAATACAAGAAAATATCAATCCGAATAATAGAAAGTATCTATTGAATCGAAACCAGGTATCTCTTTTAAGAAATAGCTCATAAAAGATATAGAAAGTCGATACCGAAATAGCTGATTCAATTATATATATAAAAAATGATGTCATTATTCTGATTTTTTCTTTTTTTCAATTTGTTCTTCTACTTGTTTTTTTAACTGCTCCAGCTCTATCAAACTTAAATCGTTTTCCGATGCGAAAAATGAAACCAACTTACTTGCTGAGTTATTAAAAAACCCGTTTACTATTCCTTTAAAAAAAACCTTTGTATAGTCCTTTTTACTTATTAAAGGATAATACTCGTTAGATTTTCCATACGTTTTAAATCCAATAAAACCTTTATTTACCAGTACCCGAACAACAGTCGAAATAGTTGTATATGCAGGCTTTGGATCAGGGTATTGATCTGCAATATCTTTGAGAAATCCTTTTTCGATCTCCCAGAGATATTGCATTACTTGTTCTTCAGCTTTGGTTAATTCTTTCATATCACAAATTTACAACTATTTTTATAATCATACAACTATTTTTATAGTTATTATTATTTAAAAAAAATACAGTTTTATTTTTATTGCATAGTTTTTGATGATTGGGTTTTAATTTTTTTTATTTATCCGATTATATTCTTATTTTTCAAAACCAATTCAAAAATTGTTACTAATGAAAAAAATATTTTTACTTCTTGTGGTAATTCTTTTAATTGCAGGTTGCGCATCGAAACGTAATGTCAAAAAAGCAGCCAAATTCGAGGAAGCTGGATTGTACCAGGATGCAGCAGAATATTATTATATAGCTGTAAAAAAGAAAGCATCAAACGTTGATGCTAAGCTTGGTTTACGTAAAACAGGACAACAAACACTGGATAAAAAATTATCTGACTTTAGCCTTGCATACAAACAATCAGATTATCAGAAATCGGTGTACAATTATCTCGAGGCAGATAATTACTATAATAAAATAAAGGGAGTTGGTGTTGAGCTAAGCTTTCCAGAATACTATAAAGAATATTACGAAGAGGCCAAAGGTGATTATCTTAACAAAAAATATATTGATGGATTGGATAAACTAAACAGGGAAGATTTTTCATCCGCCTTAACCGTTTTTGAAGAGATAAGAAAAATTGATGCAAATTATAAAGATGTCAAGGAACAACTAATAATTGCAAGATATGAACCTATGTATAGAGATGCAAATCAATATCTCGATAATAACCTGTTTAGAAAAGCCTATTATGCATTTGATAATATTATTAAAGGTGCTGGAACCTACAAGCAATCAGTAACATTAAAAGAAGTTGCATTAAATAAAGGTACAATTACCATCCTTATTACCGATTTAGACTTTTCAATGTATTTATATAAAAGTGCTTCTGTAACGATCACATCTAAACTTAAAAGTCAATTAGGTAAATCGGAAAATCCCTTTATCAGAGTAATTGATCAATCAGCAATTAATAGTAGTATATACGAAAATGGGCAAATAAGCTTAAAAGCAGCAAATTTAGCTGGTATAAAGGCTGTATTTGTAGGTGAAATTAATAGGGCAACTGAGAAAAAAGGGAAACCAAAAAGAACTGAGAAAAGAGGTTATATAAAAGAAATTAAAAAGGTGAAGAATGACAAGGGTGAAGAAATAGAAAAACCCGAATACCATAAAACAACCTATTACGAAATTGAAACAGATAACAGTGCAACGTTAGAAATTAATTACAAACTTGTTTCGACTGAGAACAACGAAATCTTAATCTCAGACTTAATAAACATTACCCGAAGTGATGAAATGCATTATGTAACTTTTAGCGGTGAAAAAAACAAACTTGTACCAGGATATTGGAAAAGCATGGATAGAAAATCACCCGAAGATGTTATAAAAGACAATTCAAGGGATGTAAGTAATTTAAGAGATCTTTTAAATAATAAGCAAGAAATAAAATCTACTTCAATAATAATGCAAAAATACTTACTAATTCTTATTGTCCTTTTAGTTTCGTGTACAGCCAAGAAAAAAACAGCAGAGTTCGAAGCTTTGCCAGATTGGGTAAAACAAAAACCATACATTGCAGGGTATTATACAGGTGTTGCTTCGGTAAAAAAGGTTGGTATATCGGCCGAATATATTGCAAAAGCTAGGCAAGCTGCTTTAGCTGATATGGCTGAAGAAATTTCGTCTACTGTTAGCGCAACATCAGTTCTTCATACTATCGAAACCCAGTATGGTCTTTCCGAAACATATGATCAAACAATAAAAGTAACCACAAGCGATTATTTTGAAGGATTTGAACCTGTTGATTTCTTTGAAACGGAGGATTCTTATTGGGTCTATTTTAAGGTTAGTCAAGGTACCTACCACGAAATGAAAGAAAAGAAAAAGAAAGAAGCCATATTGGCTGCATCAGCTAAGTATCAATCAGGATTGCAGGAACAAAAAAATAATAAACCCAAAGAAGCATTTTCTTTTTATTTACAGGGATTACAAGCTATAAAAGCGTATTTAAGCGAAGAAACATCCACGGAATTAAATGGAAAAATTATTGATATTGGTAATGAGCTGTATTCAGCAGCAAACCAAATATTAACAGATTTAGAAATTAAGACTGATGTATCCCTAATTTCTGTTAAACGAGGAGCCAGATATGATAAACCTTTAACTTTTAGAGTCCTTCATAATAATAAACCTGTTTCAGGTATACCTGTAGAGTTTACATTTAGTGGAGGTTATTTGAAAAACGACCGTCAGATAACTGATATCGAAGGGAAAGTACAATTTGAAAACCAGAATATGTTTTCAAAACAACCAAAAGAACAATTAATTGCCGCAATAAATTTAAAAGATCTTACACAAAAAGCGGTTGATGACCCATTTATCAGGGGATTAATTTTAAAACGAAGCTTAAAACCTGTTTCTGTGCAAATAAATCTTATAGCTCTGTCACTTGCATTGGTTTTGGAGGATAAACCATGTATTAATAAGGAATGCGAAAGAATTGCTGGAATTTTTAATCAGATTGCTAACGAATCGGGATATAAACTTAACAATAAAACTGATGCTGATTATCTGATTGAATTATCATATTATACAAGACAAGGAGAAAGTGCCGGTGGCTTGACTTCTGTTTATATTATTACTGAATTAAAAGTTACTGATACAAGTAAAAAAATAATCTGGTCGCGTAAAACCGAAGATATAAAAGGTGTTGGTAGAAATACCAATGAAGCTAATGAGAAAGCTTTTGATGAGCTATTAAACGCATTAAATCGCATACTTATTAAACAAGCAATTGATGCAATAAAATAGGACCTTGCGTTTTATATATAAAAGCAATTCAGAAAAATGGATTTAAAAACTATTTTTATTTGCCTTTTCATTATTAACCTTTTTTTAGGCTTATTTACTTTTGCTATAAAAAAAACACAAACGACTTTTCCAGGAATTAATTTTTGGATTGTTTCTAATTTATTTATAGCTATTGGTTATTTGTTATTCTCTCAACGAGGCGTAATTCCAGATTATTTCTCAATTGTTTTTGCTCAAAATCTTTTTTTATTAGCTGGAATTATTCGAATTTATGGATTAAGAAGATTCTTCAATCAAAAATCAGGTTATTGGATAAATATAACTTCAATAGTATGTTTAATCGCTTTTTTGATACTGATAATTAGTTATACATATATTCAAAACAATTTATTTGCTAGAACAATTATTAGTGGCGTTTTTTTGAGTGGAATATCAATTATAACTGGTATTCAAATCTTGAAAAATAAAACAGAGAAAAATTTGTTCAGTTACATTTTCACTGCATCGGTATTCTTTCTATTTTCACTTATTTTTATAAGCAGGATTATAGGATGGGTATTGTTTCCTGAAGTTAGAGACTTATTTAAATCAAGCTCCATTAATAATTTGCAATTCCTTTCAAGTTTAGTAATTGATATCACATGGACAACCATGTTTTTTGTATTACACAATCAAAAACTTACATATGAATTTTTGGGAAGCGAGGAAAAGTACCGCTTAACTTTTAATAACTCAATTTCAGGAATTATACATATTAGTGCGGATGGTAAATATTTTGATGTAAACCCAACCTTTTCAAAAATGACAGGATATTCGAAACTAGAAATTCTCGAAAAACCAATTGGGTTGATTACTCATCCAGAAGATCGAAAGAAAATAATAGATGCTTTCAATGAGTTACAGTTCAAAGAAAATCAAAACTTTAATGATCAAATTCGGATAATTCATAAAAATGGTAATATTGTATGGATTCATCTCAATGCAACTAAAAGCTACGATCCATTTGGAAATTTTAAATACACACTCGTTGAGATTTTTGATATTACATCGCAAAAAACAGCTGAACTGGATTTAATTGAAGCGAAAGAAGAAATAGTATTACAAAACGAACGATTAGAAAGCTTATTGCGCATTTCACAATTCCAGACAAATTCGATCCAGGTATTATTGG
>JAIFLC010000043.1 GCA_020049295.1 Bacteroidota bacterium | reverse complement strand
AAAGAATTAATTGCCAGAGAAATTCATCGAAAATCGAATCGTGCTGACAAACCTTTTATAAATGTTGATTTAGGATCGTTAACAGAATCATTATTTGAATCAGAATTATTTGGTCACACAAAAGGAGCCTTTACTGATGCTAAAGAAGACAAACCGGGCAGGTTCGAAATAGCATCTGAAGGAACGTTGTTTCTTGATGAGATTGGAAACCTCCCACTCAATCTTCAATCGAAGTTATTATCTGCAATTCAAAACAGAGTGATAACAAGAGTTGGCTCAAATAGGGAAATCGAAATAGATATTCGATTAATTTGCGCAACCAACCGAAATTTATATTCAATGATTGAAAACGGAGAATTTAGGCAAGATTTATTATATCGCATAAATACGGTTGAAATAAACCTACCTCCATTGCGATCAAGATCAGATGATATTCCCTTATTAGCTGATTATTTCCTAAATAAGTTTTGTTTAAAGTACAATAAAAGAGGGTTGAAAATAGTATCTGATGGCTATATTGCATTAAAAGAATACTCCTGGCCTGGTAATATCAGAGAATTGCAACATTTGATCGAACGGGCTGTGATTATGTCTGAAGAAAAATACGTAACCGAAAATGATTTTGCATTAAAAAAATCAGGTGCGAATTATACAACCAATTCACTAAACATTGATGAGTTGGAAAAGCAGGCAATAGTTAATGCCCTAAATAAATGTAATAGAAATTTCTCTAAAGCATCAGAGGAGCTGGGTTTTGGGCGAAGTACTTTATATAGAAAAATGAAGAAATATGGAATTTAAGACATTTAGGTATAAAACAATTTTGTATCTGGCTTCAATAATTGTTTTTTCTGTTTGCGGAGTATATATTTTATTAGAAAAGTATTATTGGCTGGTGTCTTTCTGGATTTTTGCTTTAGACTTCTTCTTTATAATTTTATTTTTAAGATATATTCAAAAGGAACATCAAAAACTCGCGTATTTTATATCTTCCGTAAGTCAAAAAGATTTTTCGATACCTGGTTCAAAAAATTATTCGGATCACGAAATAAATTTAGCTTTTAAAAAATTGTCAGACGTTGTAAGGATGTTGAGAGACGAGGCCGAAATAAACTATCAATACTTGCAGATGATAATTAATCAGGTTGATGTAGTTATTATTTGTACTAACATACATAATGAAATTGTACTGTTAAATACTGCTGCGGATTTGTTTTTAGAAAAAAGAAAATTGAAAACAATAGATTCATTATCTAAAATTGATCCCGGATTACCTGGCGTTTTAAACGAATTAAAATTAAATGAGAAGAAAATAATAAAACTGAATCATTCAGGAGAAATAAATAGCTATTCTGTGCAGATCGCTGAATTTAAAATTGTTAATGAAAAATTCCAATTATTTACCATAAATAATATTCAGAGCGAATTAGAACAAAATGAGATAGAATCGTGGCAAAGACTTACTAGGGTCATAACCCATGAAATTATGAATTCTGCTATTCCTATATCAAATTTATCTCGACTAGTATATACTCAGTTGTATAATGAGAACGGAATTTATAACGATATTAAAAACGAAGAAGAAAAAGACGATATAAGAGAGAGTTTGCAGACAATTAGTAGCAGAAGCAAGGATTTGGCTGATTTTGTTCAGGCAACTAAAAATTTTACAAAAATGCCCAAACCTGTGTTGGAGCATATTCTAGTTAGTGATTTAATAAAACGGGTTTTAGCATTATTAAAACAAAAAATAAAGGATTCAGCTATTTCTGTTGAAGTTTCATATTCAATAGAAAATATATCAGTATTGGCGGATAAATCACTAATTGAGCAGGCGCTTATTAATATAGTTTTGAATGCTATTGAGGCTTTTACAGATACGTTTGAACCAAAGATCAAAATACTTGTTTATACTAATGAAAAAAATCAAACACTGATTTCAGTATCTGATAATGGAAAAGGCATAAAAAAAGAAATACTTGAAAATATTTTTGTTCCATTTTTTACTACAAAAAGAAATGGCTCGGGAATAGGATTAAGTCTTTCAAAACATATTATGCTGTTACATAAAGGAAATTTAATAGTAAAGTCCACCCCTGAGGAGGGATCTACTTTTATATTTATTTTTTAACATTTGTTGTTATTAATTAAAAAGTGGAAAAAATAAACCGGCATTGTTGAAAAATAACACATTTATTTGTGCGTTTTTACAAGATATGCAGTAATTTCACGTTTTTAATTTGCTAATCTATATTTATATGGTAAATATTAATCAGATTGATGGTGAGTATCATGTTTCCTTTAATAACATCCCCAAACTTAACATAATAAACTCAAAAGAGATTGAATCTCAACTTATTGATTTGACTAGAAAGGAAGGTAACGGACTTGTTTTAAATCTTTCCGAAATTAAGTTTATCGATAGTGCCGGATTTGAATCTTTGCTAAATGTGTATCGTTCAGCAAAAATGAATAACACTTCATTTAAGCTAATGAACGTTTCAGACGAAGCTTTTGAGTTGCTTAAATTGGTTGAGCTTGACAGGGTTTTTGAATTAGCTTAATCAAGATTAAGCCTTAGATAACCGATTCTCCAATTAGTGTTGCTGAAGTACAATCAATTATCTCAACCTGAACATAATCACCAATATTGTAATTCTTACGCGGAAATACTACAACTTTGTTTTGCGAGGTTCTACCGTACAAATAATCTTTAGATTTTTTCGAGTATCCTTCAACGAGTACTTCGAATGTTTTACCCAAGTCTTCTTTTTTACTCTTTGCTGATAATTCGTTCTGAAGATCAATAATTTCTGTTAGCCTTCTCGTTTTTATGCTTTCCAATATGTCATCCTTCAAATGTCTCGAAGCAAAGGTATTTGGCCTTTCAGAATACTTAAACATATAAGCAAAATCATAAATAACTTGTCTCATTAAGGAAAGTGTTTCTGAATGATCTTCTTCTGTTTCGCCCGAAAAACCTGTCATTAAATCAGTCGAAATAGAACAATCAGGCAGAATAATTTTAATTGCTTTTATTCGATCAAGATACCATTCGCGTGTATATCCTCTTTTCATTAACTCAAGTACGCGGGTACTTCCCGATTGGGCGGGCAAATGAATATGTTTACAAATATTAGGATGCTTTGACATTGTGTGCAAAACATCATCAGACAGATCTTTTGGATGTGATGTTGAAAACCGCACTCTTAATGCTGGATTAATCAGGGCAACCATTTCAAGTAATTGCGAGAAAGATACTTTTTCGTTTTTTTCATCTTTCCAGTTATACGAATCAACATTTTGCCCAATTAAGGTAACTTCTTTATATCCTTTTTCAAGAAGTTCAGTTACCTCATTTATGATCGATTTAGGATCACGGCTTCTTTCAGCCCCACGAACATAAGGAACAATACAGTATGAACACATGTTGTTGCATCCGCGCATTATAGAAACAAAAGCAGAAATGTGGTTTTTATCTAATCTTACCGGACTAATATCTGCATATGTTTCTTCTCTCGAAAGAATAACATTAACGCCTTTATGTCCTGATTCAGCATTTTCTAAAAGATTTGGCAGATCTCTGTAAGCATCTGGGCCAACAACAATATCTACGGTTTTTTCTTCTTCAATCAGTTTTTCCTTTAGACGTTCAGCCATACACCCAATTACTCCAACGGTAAGTTCAGGTTTCTTCTTCTTTATTTGTCTGAAAACATCAAGTCGTCCCCACACTCGTTGTTCGGCATTTTCTCTTATTGAGCAGGTGTTCACTAAAATAACATCTGCCATCTGAATATCTTCAGTTATTTCATATCCTTTTTCTTTAAGAATGGATACTACAACTTCACTGTCTGCAACATTCATCTGACAACCATATGTCTCTATATATAACTTAGCCTTTGTTTCCATTCTGCAATCTGTTTAACATAAAATAATGCGGTAAATTTATCAAAAATTTGAGCTATAAATAAGATTAATTTATGTGTAAAGAGCAAAAAGGGTTATATCTGTCCGGATGGCTTGTTTATACTAGCGATTAGGTGTTGTGTTATTCAACATTAAAGTATTTTTTTTCGTAGAAAAACTATTTGATACAGAATTCCATTTTTTTAATATGTCCCTTTTATTATTTTTACATGTTAAAATAAAAAATTACTTTATGTCAGGTCATAGCAAATGGTCTAAAATCAAAAGGAAAAAAGGTGCAATAGATGCCAAGCGTTCGAAAATATTTTCTAGTATCGTTAAAGAAATAACTATTTCGATTAAAGAGGGTGGAAGCGCTGATCCTGAATCAAATTCGAGGTTAAGATTAGCAATCATAAACGCCAAAGGTGTAAATATGCCTAAGGAAAACATTGATAGGGCGATTAGTAAGGCAGACAAAGGAGCTAATCTCGAAGAAGTCGTATATGAAGGTTATGCACCAAACGGAATAGCGTTGGTTGTTGAATGTCTGACAGATAATACAAACCGCTCTGTAAGTAGTGTTCGTGCTGTTTTTAATAAATACAATGGTGCCTTAGGAAAAACAGGTTCTCTTAGTTTTTTGTTCGACCCCAAAGGTATTTTTACAGTTCCGTTGACCGATAAGATAAATATGGATGAGTTTGAGCTCGAAATGATCGATGCTGGAGCACAAGATATCGAAGTGGATGAATCAATTATCACAATTACTACAGCAAAAGAAGATTTTGGTAATGTTCAGAAAAAACTCGACTCCTTGGGTATTCAGGTTCAGAATGCCTCTTTACAACGAATACCAAATGAAACAAAAGAAATAGGTGTAGATGCTGCTTTAAGGGTAATGAAAATGGTTGATGCTTTTGAAGAAATCGATGATGTGCAGAATGTTTATCATAATCTAGAACTTACTGATGAGATAGCTGCTGCAATGGAATAATAATAATTTCAACTGTACATTGCTAAATAAGCCTCAGTTAAATAATTTGTATATTTAGCCAAACGTTATTGCCTGTGAAAAAATATGTTTTAGCTCTTGATCAAGGAACATCTAGTTCCCGAACTCTTATTTTTGACAAAGATCTGAATATTGTTGGATCGGAGCAACAAGAGTTTAATCAGTTTTATCCTCATGCAGGATGGGTTGAGCACAACCCGGAAGAAATCTGGAAAACTCAAATAGAAACGGCAAAAAATTTAATCAATAAACTAAAAATTAATCCAGATGAAATAGCATCTATTGGCATTGCAAATCAGCGCGAAACAATAATTGTTTGGGATAAAAAAACAGGAATACCGATTTATAATGCTTTAGTTTGGCAAGATAATCGCACTGCTGATATCTGCAAGGATTTAAAAGAAAAAGGGTGGAGTGATTATATTAAAAAAAATACCGGTCTGGTTATTGATTCCTATTTTTCGGCTACTAAAATTCAATGGATTTTGCAACATGTTGAGGGAGCTAAAGAGAAAGCCAAAAATGGCGAATTGCTTGCAGGAACAATTGATACATGGCTGGTATGGAAGCTCTCTAATGGTAGAATGCATATAACCGATTACTCAAATGCTTCGCGAACAATGCTTTTTAATATCCGTGATTTAAAATGGGATAAAAAACTACTTGATCTATTCGAAATTCCTGAAAAAATGCTTCCCGAAGTCCGGATGTCGTCTGAAATTTATGGAAATTCAGATGCTATTGTATTTGGGAAAGAAATTCCAATTGCCGGGATTGCCGGTGATCAGCAGGCTGCATTATTTGGACAAACATGCTTTAACGAAGGAATGGCAAAAAATACATACGGAACAGGTTGTTTTATGCTGATGAATACCGGTAAAAATATGGTTGAATCAAAATCTGGATTGATAACAACCATAGCATGGGGTATAAATGGCGAAATAAAATATGCACTTGAAGGTAGTGTGTTTATTGCTGGAGCTGCAATAAAATGGTTGCGTGATGCCTTAAAACTTATTAAAACAGCATCAGAAACTGAGCGAATTGCCAACGAAGTAAAAGATACCGAAGAGATTTATGTAGTTCCTGCTTTTTCGGGACTTGGAGCTCCTTACTGGGATATGTATGCTCGTGGTGCTATTCTGGGACTTACACAAGGAGTTACCGACAAACATATTGTCAGAGCTACACTCGAATCACTTGCTTATCAAACTATGGATGTATTAAAAGCAATGGAAAAGGATTCAGGCATCGAATTAAAAACCTTAAATGTTGATGGTGGTGCATCGGCAAATAATTTCTTACTACAGTTTCAGTCTGATATATTAAATGTAGAAGTTGTAAGACCCGACAATATTGAAACAACAGCTCTGGGAGCGGCTTGTCTGGCTGGCTTAGCTTCTGGTTTTTGGTCGATAAACGATATAACCAGGAGAAGAAAAATAGATAGAACCTTTTCACCCTTAATGGATGAGCAAACTAGAAATAAACTTTATAATGGGTGGAAGAAGGCAGTTGAAAAAGCTATGCACTGGCAACAGTAAAAGAGGTACAATAGTTGAATGATTAATTTGAAAAATAAAAAATGAAATATGCAAAAAGCAAAATATTCCTGAGTTTACTATTTATTGTAATGATATTTTCAGGATGCGATGTGTATAAATCTGTTGATGTTGG
>JAIFLC010000031.1 GCA_020049295.1 Bacteroidota bacterium | reverse complement strand
CCAATAATATCTTCGGGTTTATGATCAACAGCAATACCTGAAACTATAGTTCTCTGATCTATTCCGGTATCGATTTTTAATTTTAGTAATTTATCTGTTTTTGGAACGCGTTCAGCTTCAAGTATTGTTCCTACACGAATATCCATCTTCGAAAAATCATCGTAAGTAATATTCTCTTTTGCAGGATCGGCTTTCTGTCCGGCTATTTCATTTGCTTTTTTCGAGTCCATAAGTTTCTGAATTTGTTTTTCAATTTCTTCGTCTTCAATTTTATCAAAGAGCAATTCTGCTTGTGCAATCTGATGACCTTGTTTTAACAAATCGGTATTACCGGCTAGAGTCCAGTTTAGCTTTTCAATATTCAGAAAACGCCTTAATTTTTCTGCTGTAAATGGAATAAATGGTTCCATTATGATTGAAAGATTGGCCGTAATCTGCAAGGAGATATTCAAAATTGTTTTTACTCTTTCTTCATCTGTTTTGATTACTTTCCAAGGTTCGGTATCTGTAAGATATTTATTTCCTAATCGCGCCAGATCCATAGCCGTTTTAATTGCTTCGCGGAAACGGAAGTTTTCGATGCTTTTTTCCAGATTTTCTTTTATAACCGATATTTCAGCAAGGGTTTGTTTATCGAAATCTGTTAATGTTCCGCATGCAGGCACTTTGCCTTCGAAATACTTATGTGTAAGAACAATGGTACGGTTTACAAAGTTTCCAAAAATGGCTACAAGTTCACTGTTATTGCGGGTCTGGAAATCCTTCCATGTAAAATCGTTGTCTTTTCAGATATTCATGAATCCATACTGCCCAGTTTCGCGATGTTGAAAGTTTTTCACCTTCGAGATTGAGAAACTCGTTGGCTGGCACATTATCGGGTAAAATATAATCTCCATGAGCTTTTAACATGGCCGGGAAAATCAAACAATGGAAAACAATGTTGTCTTTTCCTATAAAATGAATTAGTCGTGAATCATCGCTTTGCCAGTAATCTTTCCAGTTTTTTCCATTTTCTTTAGCCCAGGCTTTGGTAGCCGAAATGTAACCAATAGGAGCATCGAACCAAACATAGAGAACTTTGCCTTCGGAGTTTGGCAGCGGAACGGGTACTCCCCAGTCGAGGTCGCGTGTTACTGCACGTGGTTGCAAGCCTGAGTTAAGCCACGATTTACACTGACCGTAAACATTGGCTTTCCAATCTGATTTGTGACTATCAATCCATTTTTCGAGCCATTCGTGCTGATATTTTTCCAAATCGAGATACCAGTGTTTTGTTGTTTTTAAAATGGGAGGATTTCCGCTCAATGTTGATTTTGGATTAATCAGCTCTTTAGGACTTAGGCTGGTTCCACATTTTTCGCATTGGTCGCCATAGGCATTTTCGAACCCGCATTTTGGACATGTTCCTATAATATATCGGTCGGCAAGAAATTGTTGTTCCTGCTCGTCAAAAAACTGTTCTTCTTCTTTTTCAATAAATTCTCCCTTTTCATTCATCTCCTTAAAAAAGGCAGAAGCTGTTTCGTGATGAAGCGGATCAGAAGTACGATGATAAATATCGAAAGCAATACCCAGCTCGGCAAATGAGTTTTTAATCATCTCATGATACTTGTCAACAATATCCTGTGGCGAAACGCCTTCTTTGCGGGCGCGTAATGTAATCGGAACACCATGCTCATCAGAACCACAAATAAAAGCCACATCCTCGCCTTTAAGTTTTAAATAACGAACATAAATATCGGCCGGCAGATAGGCTCCGGCAATGTGTCCCAGGTGTAATGGACCATTAGCATAAGGTAACGCAGAGGTAACTAAGTATCGTTTCGGATTTTTCATTCTATTGATTCTATTTGATTTTTTGATATCTGGCAAATATACGAAGGAATATTTTTTTTCAAACACATTAATTTAAAAAGCTGTTAGCTTTTAGCTTTCAGCTTTTAGTTTGTTTGAATCCTCAATCAAAAAAATTAAAATGATTATCTTTGTTATTACACCAAAAAACGAAACAATGATAACTCCTCCATATTTAAAACCAGGTGACAAAATAGGAATTGTTGCTCCGGCAAGAAAAGTTGAGTTTGATGAAATAAACTTAGCTATTGATGTTTTCGAAAGCTGGGGATTATCTGTTGAGTTAGGTAAAAACCTTTTTAAAGTAGATCATCAGTTTGCGGGTAATGATAATCAGCGTGCCGAAGACTTACAATATATGCTCGATAATCCTGAGATAAAAGCCATATTTTGCGCCAGAGGAGGTTATGGTACGATTAAAATCCTGCATCTTTTATCTTTTAAAAAATTTATCGAAAACCCAAAATGGATCGTTGGATTTAGTGATATTACCGTATTGCACGCATATCTTTATCAACAAATTAGAACCAAATCGATACATGGTATTATGCCTTTTAATATCAAGCAAGAAAATAAAGACAGTATTTCTGTAAATGCTTTAAAACAAGTTCTTTTTAATGCCCCTTTAGAAATTCGTATTGATCATAATGAATTAAACAAGCCGGGAAGTGAACAAGGTATATTAATCGGAGGAAACTTATCGGTTTTGTACAGCATGGCAGGGACAAAATACGATCTTGAATATAAAAATAAAATCCTGATAATTGAAGATTTAGACGAATATCTTTATCATATCGACAGGATGATAATGAACCTAAAATACTCTGGTAAACTTAGTGATTTGAAGGGCCTAATCGTTGGAGGGATGACCGATATGCACGACAATAAGATTGAATTTGGAAAAACGGCTTACGAGATTATTCGCGATGCTGTGAGTGAATATAATTATCCTGTTTGTTTTGATTTTCCTGTAGGCCATCAGGGCAACAATTTGTCAATGATTCTGGGATCTGAAGTAAGATTAGTGGTGGATAATAATCAGGTAAATTTAAAATATCTTAACGATTAACCTTTTCATAATCAGAAGGAATATCAAAAAAGCTTTGGCTTAATATCCTATTAGAAATCTTTTGAACCATCAGTTTTGATTTGTCGGCACGTAATAACGTTCTCTCTTCAACTAACAGAGGAAAATAACCACGTGTATCAGGAATTTTTTCATAGAATTCATACATTTTATCAACGCTACTGTAGAGAATAACAAATTTTTCGAAAAAATCGAAACCGTTGTTTGCTACCCAATAACATATCTCTGTGTTTCTCTCAATGTTTTTAACCCTCCACTGGAAACAATCCTGACCAATTATGCTTCTTGTATTCTCTGCTTTAAGTACTTCAAATTTATTGTCTTTCGATTTTTCTGCAGAGATATAATTTACTTCGGTATAGAGTTTTCGCGATGGGCTAACTACATAAATGTTCTCTTTTTTAAGATTCATAATAACGCTTTCAACATGCTTATGGTTTTTGTCAAACTTATCCACACGTACATTATTTTGCTTTACAAAAAAACTTAAATACGTAGTATCATATTGCGAGATATAAACCAGATCGATGCTTCCTTCGAATGGTTCGGTTTGAATATTACCTCCGTAAGTAAATAATAATATGGAAAAAAGAAAATTTAACATAATTCTATAAAAAAATTTACCTTTATCTTAATAGACAAATTACTGATTATTTTGTTTATAATGCAAAATTAATAAACGAATTTATTATTTTATACAATATGTCAGATCATATTACATTAGGAAAAGAAGGAGAGGAGCAAGCTGTTCGCTTTCTTATAAATGCCGGATATAGAATAAAACATAGGAATTGGCGATTTAAAAAAAACGAAATAGATATTATAACAGAGAAAGGAAATCTTTTAGTCGTAGTGGAGGTTAAAACCCGTACAAACGATTATTTTGAAAATCCAAAAGAAGCCGTAACCAAGAAAAAACAACGATTTATAATAAAAGCCACCGAAGCTTATATACAGCAGTTTAATATTGAATCAGAAACACGTTTCGATATCATATCGATTATTTTTCGCAATGGAAAAGCAGAGGTTGAACATATTGAAGATGCTTATCAGGCAAGTTTGCTGTAGTAAGCAATTAAAAAAAGTTTGAAAAATTATTTAGTATTGATCTTTTAGGGGTGAGTGGGGAAATAGGAAACAGGAATAATGGAATAATGAAATGTTGGGGAAATAGGAAACCGCAATATGAGGAAAATGGAACGATGGAATAATGGAAGCTTGGAAAAACAGAACCTTGAAAATTTGCGGGAGAAGTTCTCCTTTAATAGAAGAGCCGACACATCATTCTTCCATTATTCCAATTTTCCAACATTAATAAGTTGAGAAGGATAACATGATGAACATAGAAGAGTTCAGAGATTATTGTATTTCGAAACCCGGGGTTACTGAGGAATTTCCGTTCGATGAAACTACTCTGGTATTTAAGGTAGCAGGCAAAATGTTTGCATTAACCGATCTTGAAGATGAGTTTTCGATCAACATTAAATGTGATCCCGAAAAGGCTATTGAACTTCGCGAACTTTACCCAGATAGTGTCTTTCCCGGTTATCATATGAGCAAAAAACACTGGAACACAATACTAATTGATGGTAGAATTCCCGATAAAAAACTATATGAATGGACTGATCATTCGTACGAACTTGTAGCAAGTAAGCTATCAAAAACACTAAGAAAACAACTCTGAATAAATTAATTCTGCAAGATTGATTTCGATTGTTACAGAAGAATTTGCTAAATTGCCGGGTAAATAAGATCCAACATGATTAATCTGCAAATCATTAAAAAAGCATTATTCGTAATTACCCTGATCCTCTTTTTCTACGTAACCAAGGGACAAGATGTAAATTACCATATCACCAACAAAGATGTTTATGAATTTCTTGATGAGTTTGCGGCTGTTGGTGTGATTGATATAAATACCTCGGTTAAGCCTTTTTCGCGCATGTTTATTGCGCTTAAACTTAACGAAATAAAGGAAAGCAATTATACATTAAACTCTCGTCAGCAGGCAGAACTGGATTTTTACTTAAAAGATTTTAACAAGGAATTAATGCCTGATAAAAACTTCGATAAACGACTTGACATATTTACGTATAAAGATACTTTATTTACTTTTTCGATAAATCCGATTTTAGGAATCGATTATTATTCGAACGATAGCGGGAGTTTTTACCACCGATGGAATGGAGCTGAAGCATTTGCATACATTGGAAAACATTGGGGTGTTTATGCCAGTTTGCGCGATAATCATGAAAGCATAATTCTCGAAAAAGAAGATTTTCTTACACAACGTACAGGAGCCAATTATAAATACAGTGATGGAGGAGGAGATTATAGCGAAATGCGTGGTGGTTTAACATATTCGTGGGATTGGGGAAGTTTTGGTATTGTTAAAGATCATTTTGAGTGGGGAAACAACTATAATGGAGCCAATATTTTCAGTGGAAGAACGCCTTCATTCGCGCACATTAAATTAAACCTAAAACCTGCAAAATGGTTTGAATTTAACTGGATACATGGATGGTTAGTTTCTGAAGTAATTGATAGTGCTTCGACTATGGTTTTTACAAACTCATATGGAACAGATGAGCGTGATATGATGTTTGATAAATACCTGGCAGCAAATTTATTTACATTTAAACCATGGAATAAATTTTATGTGTCTCTCGGTAATTCTGTAATTTATAGTTCAGATGGACCTCAGCTGCAATATCTTATTCCGGTTATGTTTTACAAATCAGTTGATCACACCTATAATTCTACCGATCAATCAGGAAGAAATGTGGGACAAAATTCGCAGATGTTTATTGATATAAGCTCAAGAAACCTAAAGAAAGTTCATCTTTCAGCTACCTTATTTATTGATGAACTTTCAACAGACCGTTTTTTTGTTGATTCGGTATGGAATTTCTGGAGTTTTAAAGCCAGTGCAAGAGTTTCTGATTTGATTCCGAATACATTTGTTACTATCGAATATACTAAATCAATGCCTCTGACCTATAAACACAATATTCCGACTACCACCTTCGAAAGCAATGGTTATAATCTGGGACACTACCTGATGGATAACTCGCAAGAATTCTATTTTTCGTTATTGGTAAAACCATTCAGAACCTTAACATTAAAAGCAGATTATCTGTGGGCGCAAAAGGGTAAGGATTATGATGATTTGGGCGGTTCGAGGCTAGGCAATCCATTTATGGATTCGGTTGAATGGGAAAACCAATCGTTTTCAATTCGGGTTACCTACCAGATAATTAATGATGGTTACGTTTTTGTTAAATTTCTGCATAGTGATATTTCAGGAGACCTACCTAAATATACTTCTACGGTTTATCACGGAATTCAAAACACCATTTCGTTTGGGGCAAATATTGGATTTTAAAAAAGCTATCAGCTACTAGCTTTGAGCTGCTAGCTTTTTTAAATATCATGTAATCTTGGTATTGCTTTCTCTATAATCTAATCAATAATTTTTAGTGAAAACCATTATAGGTTTTCGGTTCAATTCAAAAACCCCGTCTTTCTTCCCCAAATTTTACGCTTTCAGCAGAAAGTTTTTGCTCAATTTTTGTGTTAAACGTTTCTTTGTTTGAGAAAATTTAACAAAAATATAACATAAGCGAAATCTCAGTGAACAAAACTAATTGGAAATTTGTTTAGAAAAAACTTTGGAAACTTTTAATACTTTTTTTGTTTCCTAAATATTTTTTGTTTTATATTTGCGCCATGAATTCAGAATTATTAAACATACTTGAAAAGGTTGCTGCTTTGTACATGAAATATGGTGTAAAGAGCATTACCATGGATGATGTTGCCAGGGAGTTGGGTATATCAAAGAAGACGCTGTACCAATACGTCGAAAATAAAAACGAACTTGTCGAGAAAGTCGTTGATTATGTTATTAATCTTAAGGATTGCAGTTTTAAAGAGATTGCTGAAAAGAAAATGAATGCAATTGAAAAGCTCATTGAAGTTAATATGCATATCATCACAAGCATGAAAGAGTACAATCCTGCGACAGAGTATGATCTTAAAAAGTACTATCCTGAACTATATGCAAAAATGCATTCCATACGTCGCCAACGGATGTATGAATCAATCGTAGCAAATATTAAAAAAGGAAAAGAAGAAGGGCTTTACCGTAAAGAACTAAAAGAGGAAATAATAGCACGCTTGCAGGTAAGTCGTTTTATGAATATGCACGAAGACGAATTGCTTTCAAAAAATGATATTCAGCGTTCCGAATTTATTCATGAGCTGTTTATTTATCACATTCGTGGTATTGCAAACGAAAAGGGACTTAACGTGCTTGAAGAAACATTAAAAAAAATAAATTTTAACAATTATCTATAATAAAAATCTTAATAATTAAATACGAATGAAACAAAAATCTTTGCTTGGTATGCTTCTCTTTTTAACTCAATCACTATTGGGTTTTTCGCAGCAAGCTGAGCCACTGGAAT
>JAIFLC010000177.1 GCA_020049295.1 Bacteroidota bacterium | reverse complement strand
CCAAAGAAACAAAGCAAATTACAACACATACCGAATTTGATGTAATGTGGCCATCAGGCGAAAATGGTATGGTTGCTTATGAAAACGGAGGTTATATATACAAATTAAATCTCGAAACGGGTAACACTGAAAAAATAACTATTAACATCCGTTTCGATAACCCGAATATTCTTCCCTATTTTAAAAATGTATCTGAATTTATCGAAAGTTATTCAGTTTCTCCTTCGGGAAAAAGAGCCCTTTTTGATGCCAGGGGAGATATTTTTTCTGTACCAGCCGAAAACGGAGTAACCGAAAATCTTACAAATACTCAAGGTGTTCGCGAAATGTTTCCCTCCTGGTCTCCTGATGGAAAATTTATTTCGTATGTTTCTGATGCAACAGGTGAGTACGAAATTTATCTTTTAGAAAATAAAAAAGGAGCCAAAGCAAAACAGATTACATTTAATTCAGTATCATGGAAATACGATCAGTTATGGTCTCCAAACAGCAAATACCTACTTTTCTCAGATCGAACATTAAAACTACGACTTCTTAATACCGAAACTGGTGCAATAAAAGATATTGCTCAGGCTTATTCAAACGAAATCCGTGATTATCAGTTTTCTCCTGACTCAAAATGGGTTACTTATTCAAATAATACTGAAAATGGAAATAGCGCCATTTTTGTTTATAATCTAGAAAATGGCCAAACCAATAAATTAACTGATGATACATTTAGCGAAAACCAACCTGTATTTTCTAAATGTGGAAACTATATCTTTTTTATGTCGAATAGAGATTTTAATCTCGAGTTTTCTAGCTTCGAATTTACATATCTCTATACAAAAGCAACAAGAATTTATGCATTAGCTCTCAGAAAAGACAGTCCAAAACTATTCAAGTATAAAAATGATATTGAACCAGTTAAAAAAGAAGAACCAGTTGATTCCAAGGCAAAGGATTCAAAATCTCAAGAATCAAAAGATACTCCCAAATCTGATTTAAATATTAAAATTGATTTTGAAGGAATAGCCCAACGAGTGATGGATTTTCCAATTCAATCAGGTAATTATCGTGGAATTGAAGCTGTGGATGGAGGTATACTTTACATGGCAAACGACGGATTGCATAAATACGATATTGCTGAAGAAAAAGATCAGGTAATTATTACCGGAATAAGACAGTTTACTATTTCGGCTGATGGCAAGAAATTAATGTACAATGCAGGTTCAGACTATGGTATAGTTGATATTAAACCAGGGCAAAAATCCGGCGATGGGAAATTAAATCTCGAAAACCTGGTAATGAAAATTGATCCTAAAAAAGAATGGCAACAAATTTATACTGATGGATGGCGTATTTTCAGGGATTATTTTTATGTTGAAAACATGCATAATATTGACTGGAAAGGATTAAAAGCCAAATACGAAAAATTATTACCTTATGTTAGTCACCGTGCAGATTTGGATTATATTTTTGGTGAAATAATTTCTGAAAGTAACACTGGGCATGCTTACGACAACTGGGGCGATTTTGAGGGAGTAAAACGTATTGATGGCGGCTTGTTAGGAGCCGATCTTAAAGCTGATCCTACTGCAAATAGGTATAAAATTACGAAAATTTACAAGGGTGAAAATTGGAACGAAGCCCGACGTTCGCCACTCACAGAACAAGGTGTTAACATTAAAGAGGGAGATTACCTTATTAATCTTAATGGTAACAATGTTACCTTAGCCGATAATCCATACAAGTTTTTAGAAAACACCATTGGCAAAGTTATTGAGATTACTGTTAACTCAACGGCTTCGACCGAAGGATCAAAAACCTACGAGATTAAACCTATAAAGAGCGAACTGGAATTATTTTATATGGATTTAATCGAGAAACGACGCGAAATGGTTGATAAGCTTTCTGGTGGTAAAATTGGTTATATTCATGTTCCGAATACTGCTGTAGAAGGTAATTATGAATTGCACAGAGGAATGTATGCTTATCATACAAAAGAAGCATTAATAATTGATGATCGTGACAATGGTGGTGGTTTTATTCCCGAAAATATGGCCGATTTACTCGATAGACAAACATTGAGTTACTGGCACCGACGAGGTTTAAAATCAATGAAATCTCCGGCAATAGCTCATGATGGTCCGAAAGTTATGCTAATTAACGGTTATTCCTCATCTGGCGGTGATGCATTTCCATACTATTTCAGAAAAAAAGGATTAGGACTTCTGATCGGAACTCGCACCTGGGGTGGATTAGTTGGAATAAGCGGAAATGCCGGATTAGTTGATGGCGGCTATATTAATGTTCCTCGCTTTGGCGTTTACGACGAAAACGAAGAGTGGATTATTGAAGGTGTTGGCGTTTATCCTGATATTGAGGTGATTGATGAGCCTCATCTAATTGCAAAAGGCATTGATCCTTGCATTGAAAAAGCCGTTGAGGTGTTGTTAAAACAACTACAGGATAACCCGGTTAAGAAGGTTAATCCACCGGCTGCTCCGGATAGATCAAAATGGATTGAAAAAGAAATTAAGTAAAACGAAAAAGCTGCCAAAAAATATTGGCAGCTTTTTTTATAATCACCTAATAGGTAAATTTTTATTTAAAAACTTACATTCGAATCATACGCAGTAAACTTAATTTTACACGCAGCATTCTCGCTTGTTGACCCAGAGAACTGATGCTTACTGTTTTCTTTGATGCTGGTAATATTCTTTTTAAAACGTTCTTTTGGATAAATTACTTCACCATAAGTTGTTTCGAATTCGAGCGAAAAACTAAGAGCTGGATCCAAAGGCATACTTATGGAACAATATTTAAAATCACCCTGAAAATGTTTAAATGTCGGATCAGCCTTGCCAATTATTAGGTCAGAATCATATACATTTAGCATTTTAACGGATGTTTTAATGCTGGTAAAAGCAAAATAATCATATTTCGATTCATCACAACTAAATTCGCCAACTTCAGCCAATTTAACATCACTATCGTAAATGCTTTTAATGTGGAATTGATTTACATTTCCAGCTTTAATCTCAGAGTACTTACCAGAAAAAATCAGTTGGGTAATATTTGCTGCTTCGATATCCGAATCATACAAATCAATAATACAATTTGTAAGGTCTCCCTTTATTTTATAACCTGAATATTTTGCTACACTTTTTAACGAATTTATTTTTTCAATTTTAATATCGTCATCATACGAATCAAAATCTAAGGTGTTAACTGTTCCAATCACTATACCCGAGTATTTTGATGTTATCTTTGCATTCTTCATTTCAACAACCTCAATATCCGAATCGTAAATATTAAACATTGCATCGCCACCATTACCTATTGCTGCATTTGAATATTTCATTGTAAATATCGCATTGCTTCCATAGCCTGCCATGGTAAGATCAGCATCATATAAATCGAAGTTTATTTTCCCTTTCAAAGGTGCAATTTCAATATCATTGTATTTACTTTTCAATGTAAAGGCAATACTTTCAGGAACCCAAAGCGTATATTTAGCTGAATATTTATCTATCTTTATTTTTTCTCCATTAATCAATATTATAGTTGAAACAGGACCAATTGTAACTGTGTTTTTTGCCAGATTTGTTGTAATTTTTAGGGAGTTTGAACTTTGAGTAATTTCTGGATTTTTAAATACTTCAATTAATTTATCCTGATCTTCTTTGTCTCCTCCTTTTATGATTATTTCACCTACTAACTTTACTTCGTCTTTATTCCATGTATTTACCTTTAAATCGGTATCGTAACATGAAAAGTCGAAATTGCCTGATGCTGAAAGATTAAAGGATTTATCAAAACTTTCTTTCCTTTCTTGTGCCTGAGATATAATGCTAACCAGTGCAAAAATGAATATTAGAAGAAGAATATTAAATCTTAATTTTTGAAATATTGTTTTCATAGTTTTTGTTTTTTTCAATTTCGTTTAACATACGGTCTAAGACCAGAATTTTCTTTTGATATAAATCCATCAGCGAATTTAAAATTTTTGGATTTGGGCCATGTTTTTTCAAATCGTCATAATAATGTTGAATCATATCATCAATTTCATCAAGCTCGCTATAACTGGTTACTAACTGGGTTTTATCAAAATTGGTTTTTATTAATACATTAAAATATGAATTAATCTGTTTTTGATATTGGACTTCTTGTTGGGCTAATATTGGATCTATGTTTTTAAGAATAAGCACTTGATTATTTCTAATTGTATATAATTCGAATACAGTATAAGACAAACCAATAAATAACAAAACAGAAGCAGCAATTTTTAGTACAATCATTCTTTTTGATCGCCTTGCTTTAACAAATGATTGTGAAATTCCTGTCCAGAGATAATCCTCGTCAGCTCTCTCTGTATCGAGGTTTTCTCTGTTTTTCCTAATATATTCCTCTATTTTCATGCTTCAACTCGTTAATTATTTTTTCACGTAGCAACACTTTTGCTCTTTGATATTGTGACTTAGACGTTGATTCGGTAATACCGAGCATTTGTGCTATTTCTCTGTGTTTGTAACCTTCGAGCAAGTGCATGCTTAAAACCATTCTTGCTTTTTCAGGTAATGCTTTAATTGCTTCATGCACTTTTTCTGGTTCAATTTCGGGTAAATCATCGTCGTAATTATCCTCATCCACAATATGCAAATGATCTATATCTGTAAATTCATGTTTCTTTGTACGTAAAAAACTGATTGATTTATTAATAACTATTCTTTTTAACCAGCTTCCAAAAGATGAATCACCACGATAAGAACCAATATTTTTAAACGCACTAACAAATGACTCTTGTATAATATCTTCTGCATCGTATTGATTAACAACCATTCTAATACATGTATTATACATTGCTTGTACATATAATTTATACAGTCTGTACATCGACTGCTGATCGCCTTCGCGTGCACGCTCAATTAGTTTCAATTGTATTTCAACAGTTTCTTTGCCCAAAATCCTAAACAGTTTAATTAAAAGACAACAAGAATTAAAAAAAGACGGAATGATTTAATAAAAAAAACAGAATACCCTTCTTATCATCTGAATATAAATGATTTAAATTATATAAATTTAAAGAACAATTTAAACAATTGAAATTTATTTTAAAAAAATATATAAAGGAAATAAAAGACAACCGTTGATTAGAAAAGTCGAAAAAATGGATTTTTGATTGGTTTTTTGGAAAGTTTAATCCAGTTATTTATATGAATATGCTTTTGCGTACAACACAATATTTGGAATCTCACCAAAAGCAACATGTGTTTTTTTATCGGTAACTAAAATTATATCTGAGTTTATTAAGGCTGCCTTACGACGTAAAACAATTATGGCTGAGCGTTCAAGAGTTTTAAGAGATGTCTGTCTTGTTTCGCTTCCATCAGCGCGAGCTTCCAGTTGAGCTACTTCAATTAATCCATCAATATCTTTAGGATCATACGTTACTTTTACTTTTCGATAATCACCTACTTCTCTTATTTCTGTGGGCTTTTCGTTTAGGATCTCTATCTTACCTGTTTTGTATTCAATTTTATAAACCAACCGCTGATCAATCTTAATAACTTTAGTTTCACCTGGCAATGAATAAAACAAATCATTCATTTGTATTTTCTTCACATCAACATACATTATTGTTCCATTGTGCTGGTGAATAATATCTGTTTTAGCAGTGGGCAAATCTTGTTTAACTTCTATAACTTGGGTTTCTTTTTTGGTAGTATCAGGTTCGGTAGGATAAACCACCTGTGATAATGCAACAGATAAATCAAATCCACCTATAATGATACATATCAACACAAATCTTATCATATTATTATAATTAAAACTGTTAATGAAAATTATCTAATTATTTACAAAATTAATTTATTCAAAAGATAAGTTATCAATTGTTGTGGATTATTTTCTTTTTTAGATACTCAAATTGAACTTCAATCCTGTAAATTAATAGCCTCTTTATATATCGTTTCCTGCTCAGGATAAATTATGATGAAATTACTATCTTTAAAATGTTCGTCAATTCTATTAGGAATCTGATAAACCTGTCTATCAAATGAGAGACTCAATTTACGGGCATTAATAATCACCAGCAAATCGTTTTCAAGGAATTTCTTAGCAATTATTGTTAACATTGAAGGACATTTAGCTGTTCGAAAAACAGGATCAGAAAAAGTTCTATTGTTTTTCAATTGTTCTTTAATTTTCAGATGAGTCTGATCATATCCCCAAAAATAAATTTTACTATTTAACTGTTTGCTCAAAATTAAAACCGTATTTATCCATTCTGAGAAACCGATTTCTAGCTCAGCAGCAGGAGGTACAAGAATATGAATATTTTCGACCAGATTAATTGGTTTCGTGATTCTGGTTACAATAATCATTTTTCCAGTTTTTGCCAATACATTTTCTATTAATGTTCCGAAGAAAATATCAATTGTTTTTAGTTTTCCACTCCAACCAAAAACAACTTTTGTAATTTGTAATTCCTTAATAGTTCGGGCAATACCATCCGCGGTATTGGTATCAATCCTAGAGATAACTTTAGCAATAACATCCGATGAAGAAGCGTGTTTTTTGGCTTTTTCAAGAATTGTACTACAAAATTGTGCATTTTCAATCGCTTTATCATCATCAGCAACTACAGTTAAAGG
>JAIFLC010000051.1 GCA_020049295.1 Bacteroidota bacterium | reverse complement strand
ATAAAATTGAAGAAACATCAGCAACTGTAGGTATTAAAAGGCCCTTATTTGATGCGTTTGTTAAATCTAGAATTGCAGATCCATTTGGTCCAGAGGTTCCAATTGCAACTGATCCAGAAGAATAACTAATATTACTTCCTGAAGAAGCCCAAACATTATTAATTTGGGCCCACAATGTACCATTAAAATAATAGAACCCCACTGGTTCAACAGTTTGATAAACTAACAATCCTGTTGCCGGTGAGGATATTGCAGTTGCATCAGCAACTCGTGGAATAAGTATTCCTTTATTTGTACTTGTTATATCCAACATTGCAGAACCATCAGGCGCAGAACCATCAGCATTTATCGCCACCTGTGCTTTTACTTGCATACCAATAACTATAATGGCTGCAACTAAAACTAACCTAACAATCATAAATTTTTTCATATCTGTAATTTTTTAACTTTCCAATTAGAACCTACCTACAAAACATAATCCAAGTTATATCCTTTTTACGAGAAAAATGCTTTTTTGTTTTAATCAATACCAATTAATCTGCAAAGATACAACAATATACCATATATTAATAATGCAAAAATCGTTGTTCATCATCAATATTGGTTTATTTGTAAATAAAGCAGAACAAATCTCCTTATTACCATAAAATTAAGCATTTAAACATAAAAAGCCTAAACTTTATAATAAACAATGCTCAACGAGTTTTGTTTATTCTTCTATTTAAACCTTTATTTATTAAACTAAATTATTATAAGTCAATTTAAACAATATTAATAAGACTGTCCCATGCAATAAATCTCTGCTCATATTTTTTCAGTTTAAATGCTTATATTTGTTCTAAATAAACCATAATGAAACCACTTAGTTTGCAATCGATAATTAGTCGAAATCCGGAATTAGTTTCTAGCCAAATAGATAGTGAACGGGTTATGATGAATATCCAAACTGGCGAATACTTTGGCCTCGATGCGGTGGGCAACCGAATATGGGAGCTAATCGAAAAACCAATTCAAATAAATAAATTAATCGAAATTCTGCTGGATGAGTTTGATGTTCCTAAAAACCAGTGCGAAACAGATACACTGGAGTTTATAAAACAACTTTCTGATAAACAACTTGTTATTCATTCCAACGAATAGGATTTCTTATGTCCGCAAAACTTAACCGGTTTTTTCAGATTTATCATTCAGAACGATCTTTATTCTTAAAGGCAGGTTTTATAGGTACTTATTTTAGTGTCATTATTTCCCTTTTACCTTTCAAATGGTATAGCCGATGGCTGGGAGTTAAGGGTGCTGTTGCAACAACCAAAACAAATACTGAGCTAATCTTAATGGTTAAGAAAATCGAAAAAGCCATGCTTCGTGTTAAACGTTATTTTCCATGGAGGATTAAATGCCTTGCTCGGGCATTAACTGCAAAATATTTATTAAAAAAACGAAATATTCCATCAACCATTTATCTTGGAGTTGCCAAAGAAAATCCGGATAAAATAATAGCTCATGCCTGGTTACAATGCATGGATATAACTGTTACCGGAAAAGAAGAAAAATCAAAATTTGCACCACTGGTATTTTTTACCTGATCAATCCTTTAAGAATCCATTTTAAATCTCGCCATCTTAAAATGATCTATTTCTTTTTTTATAAAAGTTCACAGAAAATAACCAAGATTTTATAAGTTTACAACGAAATAAAAAAATATGATTTTATGAATGTTTTGCTTATTGGTTCTGGAGGTAGAGAAAATGCACTGGCATGGAAATTGTCACAAAGCCCTTTATTAACAAAGCTTTTTATTGCTCCTGGCAATGCGGGTACTTCAACCTTTGGAGAAAACATAAGACTTAACATTTCAACGTTCGACGAAATAAAGTTATTTGTACTAAACAATCACATCAATCTCGTTTTAGTTGGCCCCGAGCAACCATTAGTCGATGGAATTCATGATTTTTTTCTATCAGATACCGATCTTAAAAACATTCCCGTAATTGGTCCTCAAAAAGCAGGCGCAATGTTGGAAGGAAGCAAAGATTTTGCCAAGCATTTTATGATAAAACATAATATTCCTACAGCAAAATACCAGTCTTTCTCAAAAGATCGTTTAAATGAGGGATTTGCATTTCTTGAAACACTAAAAGCGCCCTTCGTATTAAAAGCTGACGGATTAGCTGCGGGAAAAGGTGTAATTATTTTGGATGATTTAAACGAAGCAAAAGAAACGCTTAAAGAAATGCTTAACGGCAAATTTGGTCAGGCAAGTAGTAAGGTTGTAATTGAGGAGTTTCTTAAAGGAATCGAATTATCTGTTTTTGCTTTAACTGATGGTAAATCCTATAAAATTTTACCTGAAGCAAAGGATTATAAAAGAATTGGCGAAGGCGATGCAGGTCTTAATACGGGTGGCATGGGTGCTGTTTCACCGGTACCTTTTGCCGATAAGATTTTTATGAAAAAAATTGAGGATAAAATAATTATTCCAACCATTGTAGGTCTTCAGAAAGATAAAATAAATTACAAAGGTTTTATTTTCTTTGGATTAATAAAAGTGGATAATGAGCCTTTCGTTATTGAATATAATGTTCGATTGGGCGATCCGGAAACAGAGGTTGTTGTTCCTCGTATAAAATCAGATTTGCTTGAATTGCTGATTCATGCAGGTAAAGGAACTCTTAACCAATCAATACTAGAAATTGATTCAAGAGCAGTCTCAACTATCATGCTAGTTTCGGGTGGTTACCCTGGTGAGTACGAAAATGGGAAAAAAATCAGTAATCTTAATCTGGTTATTGATTCATTATTATTTCATGCCGGGACAAAAACAGAAAATTCAGAAATAGTTACAAATGGGGGAAGAGTTTTAGCAATTACCTCTTATGGTAAAACCATATTTGATGCCCTTGAAAAAAGCCTTAAAAATGCTAAAATAATTGAATTTTCTGGAAAGTACTTTAGAAAAGATATTGGGTTTGATTTAAAATAAAAATATATGCTGGCAACCTTAGAACCGGTTCCCGTTTCATTGCAGGTTGTCAATGAAATGCCAATTTATTCATTTGTTTTTAAGCTTTTTAGTTCCAACAAGTATCTATGTATCATTTTCCCGTTTGTATTAGCAATAACTCAGGGGTTTTTATTGGTTGGTTTTAATAAAAAGTTTATCCTAATAAATAATCGAACTTTCCTTCCTGCTTTTTTTTACATCATTATTTCAGGAAGCATGATACTCGTTCAGCATTTATCTCCTGCATTAATTGGTGGATTTTTTCTGTTTTTTGCTATTGATTTTATTTTCCGTACTTACCGGTTAGAGTATGCCTCAAATGAAATATATTTATCGGGGTTCTTTATTGCACTAGCCGGCCTTGTTTGGATTCCTTTTCTCTATTTTTTAGTGCTTTTGTTTATTTCACTTATCATCTTACGAACATTCAATATACGCGAATGGATTGTCGCGCTGCTGGGCTTCTTAACTCCCTTGTTTTTTCTTTTTGTTTTCTATTTTGTTTTTATGCCCGAACAAAACAACTCTCTTTTACTTAATTTTGTTTTTGCAGAGCTAACGCAGGTCGAAAAATTTGTTCAGCCCGACTATCCTTATTATATCTTTCTATCATTTTTATTGATTTTTATCATTATCTCAAGTTTTAAATTAATTGGTAATTACCAGAGCAAGAAAATTAAAACACGTAAGTATTTTGAAATTAATTGGTGGTATTTTCTAATTGGAGTGCTTGTTTTTTCAGTATTTAAAAGAGGTTCAATTGAAATAATCTACATCGTTTCAATTCCGGTTTCATTTCTTTTTACAGAGTATTTTTATTCGGTGCGAAATAAAACATTCCTGAATATAATCCTGTTTTGTATTTATTTTTGTAGCATTTACATACAAATAAAGGCCCATTTAAATTAAAATGAGCCTTATAGTATATTGTTTTTGATTTGTTAAAGCTTTTGGACAAACGAAAGAAGAACCACGGCTAATCCCTGTTCGCCCTCTCTAAAATCGATAAAAATATGGTAAACCCCAGTCGATTGACATTTAAAGTCAAATGATGGATAATTTTTACCAGTAGCAACTAAATAGTTTGTACCTAATAATCGGTTATTATCATACAATGAAACAATTGCCTTGCCAGGATAATCTTTAGAATTACATATAGAAAATCGATATTGAGTACTTTTACTTAATACCACCGAAAATTTCATGTTTGGCTTTTCTTCGCCTGGTTTTGCAGCATCGAGTTTAACTTGAAAATCTTTCAAGTAAGTCGCGTCATCGGCAATAATGTTGCATAAATCAACCAGTTCCTGACCTGATTGCGCCTTAGCTGAATTATTGTTCAGAATGAAAATTGCAAATAAAGCGACTATTAGATAGCTATTTCTCATATTTACAATTGTATTATTTTATTGCGTACAGCAGCAGTTTTATTAATAATTTTAACCATTAATTCGTTTGATATTTCAATAAACTGTTTGTCGTTTTGTTTAATAACCAGCATTCCGTCTTCCTCAACCATTTCAGGCTCTCCTTTCTCGTACGTAATTATTACATTTTTGTACATATCCTGAATCTCATTTAAATCATCAATTAATTCTTTGAAGTTCGGATCCTTTTGATAGTTTTTAAGAATAATCATCAAATTACTTAAAATGATTTTTTGCTCTCCAATTTTCTCTCTTAATTCAGCACTCGGGTTTTTCCTTGCAACCTCACCAACCAGATACATTCCTTCAACCCAAACCCCTGCAATAATCAAAGAACTCAAACTGCTTCTTTTGTTCTCTCTCAAATATCGGTCCATTTGGTTAAAATTCTGAACCGAAATATACATTAATGAGTCAAGGTTTTGATTATTAGTAGCTAATCTCTTTAATGTGGTAAAATCAAAAAATTGTCCAACATGAATTCCATCGGCCAGGGTTTTAATAGCGGAGATATAATCAATAACTGACCCGGTTTTATTATACATGTTTAAATATCCAAGGTCAGCACCAAAAACACCTAATCCAATAGCTTTTTTAAAACTTGTGGTATAACTGTCAACGTAATCTGTTGTGGCCAAATAATCTTTTGAAAACGGAACTCCCAGGCTTTTAATAAGGGCAGCCATTTCAACTGGAGAAGAGATATTTTGAACAATATCATTAATTGCTGCTTCTGAAATAGCTAAATCACCGTCATACATTACAGAATCAGGGATATTAAATTCTTCAGAAAAGTTTCCTTTATTCTCGTTTTTACATTTTGTACATGATGAAAAAATAAGAAAGAGAATAAATATATAAATCAATTTTTTAAACATATATCTAAGTTGATTTACCAATTTATGCAAATTTAACATATGCTATAAAGATATAAAAATAATCAATATCAAGAAATTTTATTTTCTAAACCGAACATATTCGGGTAAAGACAACGTCTTTTTAAGTATCTCAAAATACAATGTAACATAGAAAAACAGAGTTAAAACCCAAATAAACATCATATTAAACCAATACGTATCACGATATTTGCCTGCAAAATATTTTTGTGGGGCAAAGAAATGTGCCCTGAAATTTAAATACCCTTCAACATCGGGGTCTTTATAAACCGGATCAATTTGTTGAATTAATTCATCTTTGTATCTCAGCATTTTATTTTTCTCAAACCTCTTTTTTACCTGATCTTCAACACTTTCATTATGATAATTGGCTCTTTTTTTATTATACAATTCGGGATTTGTTTTTAATAAATATCGTATTATGTTTTCCTTTTCATTCGTTGCTTTTTGAAACATGGTAGAATAATGCAACTCAAGTTGCTGAATATATTCGGATGTTTTACCCATAATAATTTCGTTGAACAAACTTGTGTCGAGCTGGTGCAAAGACTCAAAAGGTAACCCTGTTCTGTTTTGCTCCTTTCCTAACTCTTTTTTTAACAATCGTAACGATTCATTAATTTCTATTTTAATCTCAGGTTCATCAAATTTAAGCCAGTTATCTTCAATAAATGTAAGGTTTTTCTTTAATTCTGGAAGTATATGAACGTTCTTAAAATCTGCAGTGCTTTCACGTTTCTCTATTTCATAGAAATTTTTTTGAAAATCGTTATTCCTGAACTGATTTACCATTAATGCTTCGTATGACCATTTTGTAGGCATTATTTCAGCAATCCAGGGAACTTTATCAATACTTCCAACAGTACGGTTCATTTTGTCGAAGGGGAACATAGCTCCACTTAGAATCATCATAGGGATCATTAATAGCGGTATAAGAATATATATTGTAACTGCAGAATTAAATGTTGCCGAAATATTCAATCCTAACATATTGGCAAAAGCAGCTGTTGTAAATAGTGCAAACCAATATTCGAATAACATTCCACGTACCCCTAAAATATAATTCGCTAAAATTATAAATAAAAACGCCTGAATAGCTGATATAGTGAACAAAATAAATATTTTCGATACTAAATAACTAGATCTGCTTAAATTTAAAAATGCTTCGCGTTTTAATATTTTCCTATCGCGGAAAATTTCCTCAGCACTTATTGTAAGTCCCAGAAAAAGGGATACAATCAAACACATAAAAATATAGATGCTAATATTTTCGTTTTCACGGAATATGTAAACTTTTGAATCAGGATCTGCAATATATCGTATAATATATGAAAGAATAAAACCCAAAATAGGGGCCTCAAGGAGATTTAGGGCTATATATTGTTTATTACTTATTTTGGACAGATAATCACGAACGGTATAAATGCTTAATTGTTTTATCCATGATGGAATCCTTAGGGTAGATTCCGGGGCCTCAGTAACTTCATGAACAACAGGTAATTTAATATTTCCTTTAAAGTTTTCTTCCCATTTTTGAGGGGTAATTTTTCGCTTTATAGTATATTTTCCATACTCATCAACAACCTTTGCTTCGATAATATTAAATATGAGTTCTGGATTTACATTACCACAGGTAGGACATTCGCCAACTTCGCTATTAATCTGAGCATCCAAACGCTTAAAGTACATCACACCCTCAACCGGATTACCATAATAAATCATGTGTCCACCGGTATCCAGAATCATCATATTATCAAACATCTTATAGATATCTGATGAAGGTTGGTGAATAACCACAAAGATTAATTTGCCTTTTAGAGCCAATTCTCTTAAAAGGTCCATAACATTTTCTGAGTCACGCGAGGATAATCCTGATGTTGGTTCGTCAACAAAAAGTATAGATGGTTCACGAATTAATTCGAGTGCTATATTTAATCTCTTTCGTTGTCCTCCACTTATCATTTTATTAAGTGGTGAACCAACTTTAAGATCTTTTCTTTCGTGTAAGCCAAGATTCGTTAATGTTTTATCTACTAATGCTACTATTTCTTCTTCTGATTTATTGTTAAAGCATAACTTAGCGTTATAATAAAGGTTTTGGAAAACGGTAAGTTCTTCGATCAACAAGTCGTCTTGCGGAATATATCCGATAACGCCTTCAAGCTTTTCCCTTTCGGTATGCAGATTTATCCCATTAATAAGAACTTCACCACTTGTTGGAGTATTTAATCCAGCAAGAACGTTCAACAAGGTTGTTTTTCCCGCACCACTGGCACCCATAAATCCAATGAGTTTGCCCTGATCCTCAGAAAAATTAATATCTCGTAATCCTATGCCTCCATTTGGGAATACAAAATTTAAATTATTAACGGAGAAAGAAATTTTAATAGATGTTGAATCGGCCAGATAGTGAGCAACAATATCACTGTAATAAATTGGTTTGCCTTTGGGTAATTTAATTGTTCCCCCGGATGCAAAAAGATAGATTCGTTTATAATTAACCGGAAGTCCATTAAGAAATACATCTTCCTGTCCGGTATATCTCATAAAATAGAGATCAACGCTTTTTACTTGAAGTATAACTATACTACCATCAAGTGATTCAATTTTAATAAGCTTGGCTTCTTTACACGTTATTTCTTTGTCAGAAATAATTAAATTAGTTGAAAAATCGAGTTTATCAACTTCGTTATTAATAACAAAACTCTCAATACTAATAAATTCCTCCTTGGTAAGTTTAAAAACTTCGGCCACTGTATTTATAATAGCCATTCGCTGCTCAGAAAATTTGCGATCAGCATTAATCAACTCAAAAAGCCTAACCAAAACAATAACCTTTTGTTTTTGGGTTAATGTTTTATTAATTTTTTTACAAATACCAAGAATCCTAACTGAATCTTTAACAGATGTTAGTTTTACCTTGTCTGGTTTTCCTTCTTTTTCTTCTTTGTCATTTTCTGATATTCCAGCCATTTCATCAAACAAGGCCATATATTCAGGAACAGCTTCGGTATTTAACTGCTGAGTTAAGAAATTTTCGACATATTCTCTCTCATTTGATTCAACTCCTTCATCTTGCTTAACAATTAAAGCAAATAGTTGCATCAGAGCTTTTAAAATTTCCTCACTCATACCTTAAAATATTTATGAAACTCTTGTTACAGAAGAATTCTATAAATTGTAACTAACCTGTTCAAAAGGAACATCAACAATATCGGCATATTCTTCGCCTGCTTCCTGCATATCTTCATCATCTTCAGGAAAAAACCACTTAATAAGAATCTCTTTGCCGTTTTCGTGCATATCTTCGAGTTTCATTAATATATCAAGTATTAACTTTGATGATGCTGTATTGAAATATACCAACTTAAAAGAAAAAACTGTTTTTGCATTAGCTTCTTCCTGGTAGTCATCGAGCCAACTTAAAATAGGCTCATAGAAGGTAGTAACATCTTCAGGAAGAGATCTTCCCGAAATTTCAAATATTCCGTTTTCTTTATCAAGAATTACAGTTGGAGTATCATCAGTACCTTTAATCTTTATTACTTCCATATTATAATAATTATTTTATTAAGCAATTCTAGAAATAGATGAAGTTAAAAGAAAGAATGAACTTCCTTCGTCAATAGGCAGAAAATGGTAATCTAGCTTATTGCTTGTTTTACGGGCAATATCGATAAAACCTAATCCTGCACCTCCTTTTTCAGAGAGTCTGCCTTCTTTCATCTGATTTTTATAAAGATCTTTTAAGCCATCTTTATCAAGGCTGTTAATATGGTCAAGCATTTCGGTAAGTTCTTCGATTTTATCATTTTCTATTACATTACCGGTTGTAACATGATAATCGTTTTTTCCTTTACTTACCATAAAAATACCTCTGCCGGCAAATAAGAAATCATCTGATCCAAAAGAATCAGCATGTTTACTTATATTTTGCAGGCATTCAACCATAACATGGAAAACTTTCTTCTGCACTGAATTTGATTCTGACTCTTTAGCCATATTTGATTCAGTAAGAGAAGTAAATGCTTTGGTAATCTGGTGAGTAATTTCACCTTCGTACACCAAAGTAATCTCGTGAGCCTTCATTGACCGGTAAAAATCGTATACAAACTCAAGAAAGCCTTTTACATTACTTTTGTCCATAGGTTGCAAAATTAATATTTATTAAAGTTAATTAAAAATTTAAAATTCTATACCAATTAATAACACATCATCAATTTGTTTGTT
This sequence comes from Bacteroidota bacterium, assembly GCA_020049295.1. GTDB lineage: Bacteria > Bacteroidota > Bacteroidia > Bacteroidales > UBA12077 > UBA12077. Next base: position 14,759 of record JAIFLC010000051.1, on the reverse strand, counting down.
TTTGCCTTTATACTTTTTAAAGTCATTAGCAAATAAACTATTATATTGTTGCATTGTAAGATCTTTATTTCCCAAAATATTATCACGTATTCGTTGTGATGAGTATTTTCTATCATCCGGACCACCCACCTGATCGGGCATACCATCTGAAAAGAAGAAAATTTTATCTCCTTTTTTAAATTCGACCAAATGATTTTCAAAATCATTTTCTGCTTTTTTTCTATGGGGTATACCTCCGATAGCTTTCCTATTTCCCCTATATTCTAATAATTCATCTTTTCTTAAAAGAAATAATGGTCTATGAGCTCCCGAAAATTGGAGTTCTTTCTTTTTAAAATCGATACGAACTAAAGCAATATCCATACCATCTCTGGCCTCGGCATCAACCCTATCTTGCTTTAAGGTTGTACGAACCCCAAAATGCAATTTGTCGAGTATTTGACCGGCGGTATAATTCACATCGTGATCGACAATATTATTGAGTTGAAAATATCCAATAAACGATAACAGCGCACCTGGAACTCCGTGACCTGTACAATCGACCGCTGCTATATAAATAATATCTTCCTTTTTAAAGAACCAAGGAAAATCACCGCTTACAACATCCCGCGGAAGATAAAAGATAAAAGAATTTGGTAAATATTCCTGAATTATAGTATTGCTTGGTAAAATAGATGATTGTATGCGCTGTGCATAATTTATACTTTCGTTTATTTTGTTATTCTTTTCTTTTATCTCCATTTCAATTTGTTTGGCTTCGGTAATATCATGACCAACAAAAAGAACGGTCTCCAATTCATTCTCGTTAAATTCAGGTATTGCATTAAAGCTCATAATCCTCTGTCCTTTTGAGAGAGAAGTAATCGTTATTTCCTGATTAAGTTTCTGGTTTGTTTTTCGGATATGACGTATAGCATCTTTAAAGAAATTAACCAAGGATTCGTCTATAGATAAATCTTCTAATCGTGAGTTTATTACTTCACGAGATTTAACTCCAATAAAATCTTCAACAATAGGATTTGCATAAAAAAATTGACCCTTAGTATTCATTCGTAAAATCAGATCCAAACTGTTTTCAGATAAGGACTGCATTTTACTTTTCATTCTCTCTTCCTTCTCGGCTCGTTTACGCTCAGTAATATCCTGCGAATTAAGAATTATTCCATCTATTGCTGAATCGTGCAATAAATTACGGCCGGTTGTCTCAATATGAATTTTCTTTCCGTCCTTTTTAATATATGTATACTGAATGGTTCTTGGAGTGTCTGAATCACTAAGCAATAAATCAAACATTTCTTTCATGGCTGCCTCGCCTTTAGCTGTAAGCCTGTCCATGTCTTTTCCACTCATCATTTCTTCTGGTGTATACCCAAGAATTTTATAAACAGATGGACTTTGATACTTAAGCTTTAATTCATTATCGTAGATTGAAATAACCTCAGAAGCATTTTCTAATAATGAGTGTAATCTTTTTTGTGCATTTTCAACTTCCTTTATTTGAGCTCCCAGTTTTCGATTAGATATCTCGAGTTCTTCCTGTGTAGCTCTCATTTCCTCAGCATTTTGTCGAAGTTCTTCTTCATTCTCTTTAAGTTCTTCGGTCATTTGCTGAGATTCTTGCAAAAGTTTTTCTGTTTTCTGATTCATTTTCAGGTTATAAAGAGTACGGGCAATTATTTCGCCCAGCTCTTTAAGAAAAACAATTGTAATTTCAGAAAATTCATTTTTAATTGAAGCAAACTCTAATACACCTTGAAGTTTCTCTTCAGTAATAAGGGGTACAATAAGTATGCTTGAAGGTTTTTTATCGCCCAAAATCCCAGATGTAATTGTAGCATAATCACTTGGGATTTCGGTTCGGTAAACGATATCCTTTTCATAAGCACATTGTCCAATTAATCCATGTCCTATTTTAAATTCCTGATTAATATATCTGCGCCTGTTATAGGCATAAGTAGCTATATTTACTAGCTTTTCGGATTCTTCTTCGTACACATAAAAAGCTCCTTGTAAAACATCAATATATTTGATTAGCTGAACAATAACATCATAAGCTAAGGTATTTATATTGTTTCGGATACGTAAAATATTTTGAATAATATCTTTTCCATCTGAAATCCAATTCTCTTCTTTCTCTTTTTGGTTATTGGCAAGTAAATTATCGCGCATAACAATAAGTGACTTGCCTAGAATATCGTTTTTATCTAAAATATTATATTTTACATCATATTTACCTTCACCAATCTGTTTTGCAAAGATGGCATTCCGATTAATATCGGCATCTCTTTGTTCAATTATTTTCTGAAATTGCTTTTTATCCTTTTCGCGTTTTCGTGTATATAAATAAATAATTATTGAAATTATAATTGGTAAAAAATCAATAATATAAAGAATTGGATTTTTAATATGGATTTCCTTAAGCAGAGAAGAAGTAATGGGATAATTATTAATTATAATATCAATAATCCAAGCAAAAACAGGTATGGCTAATGAAACTCCTGCTCCAATGAGAATATCGTTGTAAGAAATTAAATTAATATTTTGATTTCTATTAGACATACTATATTTACTCTAAGTATTTAATTAATGCTTCACCAATTTTTAGCGCTATTTCTTCGAATAATTTGTTCCAGCCTTTTTTTATTTCTTTAAAAGAAGCCAATTCAATTACTGCAATTGTTTCATTATTAAAAACTATGGGGATTATTAATAAAAACCTAGGAGAACTACTTCCTAATCCAGAAAGTATAGTAACATAGTTTTCTGGTATTTCGTTCACATATAAAATTGTTTTATTAAATGCGGCTTGACCCGAAAGAGTTTCTCCAATTTTAAATTCTGGTGGATCGGTCTCTCCAAAATATGCATATTTGCCTGAAATATTAAAATCGTTACTTCCCTTTTTACGAATAAAAAACAAGCCCTGAACAATATCAAACTCCTTAGCAAAATTGCTAAGTATCTTTTCTGTAAACTTTATTGCAGTTAATTTTGAACTGTCTTTCGGAAGTATCTTTTTTAGGTAATGCTCAATATCAATATCTTCAAATTTTTCTTCTTTCTTTTCTTGAACCTTAGTTTCATCGTTTAAATTTTCTTCTTCGGAATCATTGGCATCCTGGTAAAAACCCTTAATCTCTTTTATCTTGGTTATATGAATAGCTAAAATAAAAAGAGCTACTCCAGAAACTAAAATAAGTGCAATGAGGATATAAATCTTATTAACATCTTCTATATTATTATTCTGTATTAATATTCTATGCGTATTTATAAACAATAAGTAACACAGTGCTATATGAATCATAAGCGCGAATAAAGCAAAAATCTTATATTTTTTTAAATACCCCATTTTAATAAAATCACTTTAAGCTTAGCAAAAAATTAATTATCTGCTGTGTTGTAAATATATGATCAACCTGTGTTAATTTCAAGGATGCTTCAGTCATTGTTTTAACCTGACATTCATTTGGATCTTGAACAATTGTAAGACCACCGAGTTGTTTTACCTTTTTTAAACCAAAAGCGCCATCTCTATTAGCTCCAGATAGAATTATGCCAACTAATTTATCGCGATAAGCTTGAGCAGCAGTTTCGAAAGTTAAATCAATTGAGGGTCTTGAATGATTTACAGGCTCTTCTGTTGATAATGCAATTTTTTTGTTTAATTCGATATACATATGATAATTTGAAGGAGCAAGATACGCTTTTCCAGGTTTAATCGTGTCTTTATCAAATGGCTCAGTTACTTCAATTGCCGATTTAATAGATAATGCTTCGACAAAGCCAGATCTTACATGCTTCAATCTGTGTAAACTCAGAAGTACAGGTAGAGGATAATTTTTAGGTAATGAATTTAATATTCGGGTTATTACCTGAAAACTACCTGCTGATCCACCTATTACTACTGCCTTATACATGCTAATTATGATAGTCTTTTTTTATAAATACTTTCTGAATCACTTATTAAAACATAATCTTTTTCCGAATTCCAATAATCAATACGTTCATTGTTTCCGATAACCAAATGGCCTCCTGGGACTAATGAATTGTACATTATTTTCATTAATCTTTCCTGCAATATCTGATTAAAATATATCATCTGATTTCTAAAAAGGATTAGTTTTGTACCCTTTGGATAATCATCAAATATAACATTTTGTTTTGTAAGTTTAACATTTTCAATAAGAGATGTATTCCAATAAGCTCCGTCTTCTTTCTGGGTATAATAGTCTGATAATTTCCCATCGGTATATATTCGGGAATAATTTGCATCGTTGGTTTCGATTTTTTTAGGATCAAAAAAACCAGTTTTAATTCGTTCCAGATGACCCTCGCTAATACTAGTTCCAATTATCTGAACATAATCGGTCATCTTTAATTTTTGAAGCATAATGGCCAATGAGTATAGTTCCTCACCTGAAGTAACTTCTGGTATCCATATTTTAAAATTAGCTGTACTGGAAATGTTTTTGGGTAGAATATCATCTTTAAGGACTCTCCAAAGAGATGGATCACGAAACATTTCTGTTGTTTCGACACAAATCTCTTTAATAAACAATTCGAAAAAGTCTTTATCTTTTTCAATTCTTTGAATAAACCCCTCGGTATCTTTAAAATTATATTGTTTAATAAAGCTTTCCACCCTTCGTTTAAAAAATGTAAGCGCATGGTTTTTAAAATCAATATTGTAGACATCATCAAGCACTTTGATGATATTTCGTGTATCGACAATTCCTAATTCGTATCTATTTGTTATTTCCACTAGTCTGCAATAAATTAAACATTATTTCTTACGATAAGCTTGTCCTTTTTTATCAAATCGCGAAGCAATTTCTCCAAGCATCGTTTCGTGCATTCCTAAAACCAAGTACCCATTTGTATATAAATGATCATAAAATAATTTAAACACTTTATTTTGTAAGCTATATTTAAAATAGATTATAACATTTCTGCATAATATAAGATCGAATTTAGCGAAAAAAAGATTTTCTCCTTTAACCAGATCATGTTGTCTAAAGATTGGGATCTTTTTCAGAAAATCATTCATAATAATGCTATCTGAGATCTTATCAATTTTAAAATATTTTTCGTACGAAACATCGTTATACTCATCGTAATTAAAAGGGTTTTCTTTAATAACCTTATCGAAATTATCTAGATATCCAATATTAAAACGGTATTTATAAACGCCTTTTTTAGCAGCATCCAGTGCTTCTGTATTCAGATCACTCGCAAATATTTTTGCTTTATCGAGTAAGTTAAGCTCATTTAAAAGTATCATCATGGAATATACTTCCTGACCCGTTGAACATCCTGCATGCCAGATATTAATATTTTTATTTTCGGAAAACTTGGGTAATATCCTGTATTTTAGTGTCTGCCAGATCAGAGGATCTCTAAATAACTCAGTAGTATTTACAGTAATATCTCTTACTATTTGCTCAAGAAAAATTTTGTTGGTTTTGATTTTATTTATTAGAGCAAGTAAATCCATGTTGTTATCAAGAAGTATTTTCTGTAACCTCCGTTTAAGCGATTTTTCGGAATACTCGCTAAAGTCATATAAGGATGCGCCTTTTATGGTAGATACAAAGTAATTAACTTCCTGATCGGTTAAAACCATGAAATATTAAATTTTAAACTAAATAGTAATACGCTCTTTTGTAAAAATTAGTTTTACAAATATGCAAAAATAACTATTTAATCGTGTTAAATAAAAATCAAGTTTAAATCTATGAAAAAAATAATTGTTTTTAAAATTAAAGGAAAAGATAATTTGGTTTTTAGTTATTTTCCGCGAAAAGTAATTAACAGAAACAAAAAAACATATCAATCTATTAAGTTACTATAATCCAAAACCAAAAACCAAATAAACACGATTGATTAAAGGATTGGTAACAATTGACGCTTGCATATTAACTGGCTTTTTCTTTAAAATGTTTATTTTGCTTGCTGATTTTATTCCTGCATTAATAATAGATGGTTTATTTCCATAATAACTTTTAAAAAGATTAAATCCTAAAAAATATTCCAGGTTAATCTTATCAATAGGTGAGGAACATGCTAGCTCCAGGTATGTTGAGTAGTTATTTTTATTGGTATTCAGACTAATGTCATCTCCATAAAACATTGTAGCAAGAATAACCCTGACCGGGATAGCCGACTTGCTTTCATATTCAATGTGCAAATCGAGTGTATGCTTGGTTGTGTTTTTTTTGTAACTAAAAAATGATTGTTTTGATGAAATAGATCCGGGGCAATAGTAATCATAAACGGCTAATGAAAAACCTAAATAGCTAATCTTTACATACGTATCAAACTCAAAATATTTTCCATCAATGCTTAAAGCGCTCCAAATACCTGCTTTGTAATTTTTATTAGATAATTCAAGAGTCGGTTCAACGGTAGGAACATCGCACATAGCATATCCACGCCAAAGGTGTTGACTCATGAAATCAGACTTAAGAATCAGTTTGGTTGTACCGAGGGAATCTATATTATTGGTTTCGATTCCAAACAAACTAACTGAAAGAAAAATAAAAGATATGGAAAACCTTGCCCTCATTAACTAGTATTTTGGAGGGCAAAAGTAACTAAATAAAAACAGCTAAGACAATCATTATTTAAGTTTTACAACACAAATTACAGGTTGATGATCTGAATATTTAAAATCTAAATCTATAACTCTCACATCTATTTTTTCGATGTTTGGCGAAACCAGATAAAAATCAATTGTAACTTTTGTACTTTCATTTTTATCATATGGTTTATTTAAGTATCTGTTTGATGAAATTTCAGAATCGAAGATCCAATTCCATTCCGATGGTAAATAATCTGTGGGAATAGGATTTAGAACAAATCTTTTAGCTGTGTCCTTTTTGCCAAAAATTTTCTGGTCAAGCTCCGGTGGATTCTGATTCCAGTCTCCTCCAACAATAATATAATTTCCTTTGGCATATTCGTCCAATAAAAATATCCTCAGATAATCCATTTCCTGTTTCTTTAATGATCCATCATCGTAGGCAGAATTGTGTGTATTAATTACCAGAAGCTCCTTACCATTTGAAGTAGGAAAACGCATTACAAGAAAACATCTGTCAAGATTGAAAATACTAACTGGCCAATCAAAACTTCCGGGAAAGGAATATCTTAATACTGTAGTTGGTGAAAACCTTGAGTAACTGTTTAATCCTGATTTTACTCGTCCAAGTGGATTAAGAGCAGGAATGGGAACAAATTTAACATCGTAATTTTTTGCAAAGAATCCCTTATGATTAATTAATCGCTCACTTAAGCTATCAATTTGGTTTGTAAAATAACTGCGTCTTGAATGCTCATCAACCTCTTGCAAAAGAATAAAATCCAAACTATCGTTTTGCTGTATGAACGCAAGATTATGATTAATGTTTCCCACTACATTTTCTTTCGATGTTCGCACCTGAACACCACCATCATAAAAGAAATCCATATCGTCACTTAACCCACAATAACCAATATTCCAGATCATAAATCCAAGGGTGGTTTCAATAGGAATAGTATCGGTAACTTTAGACTCATAAATAAGTTCTTTTTCTGCAGGTTTATAATTTGTTAACGATGCATAAGCTAAGAACAGTCCAAAAAGTACAACTAACAGGATTAATACCTTTAAAATAGGTTTAAAAATTTTCATAGTGATTATTTTTAAAGTTTATAATCAGAGATTAAGGTTAAACGGACTAAGTTAACAAATATTTACGTGTATATAAATTCAAATTTTATAATTTATCAGAGATAATTATATATCTTTGAAATGTAAAAACCTATTATTAAGGAAGCTAAACTTCTTTTAATCAGAACAATAAAACTAATTCTAAAGACCTTTATTAATGAAATTTGGAGTTGTTATTTTCCCGGGTTCCAATTGCGATCAGGACATGATTTATGTGTTGCGCAATATTATGGAGCAAGAAGTAGTTGAATTATGGCACAAAGATACAAATCTGCAAGGCGTTGATGCCATTGTATTACCAGGGGGATTTTCGTACGGTGACTATTTGCGTTCTGGAGCTATTGCTCGCTATTCGCCAATTATGGAAAAAGTAATTGAATTTGCACACCGAGGAGGATTTGTATTTGGCGTTTGTAATGGATTTCAGATTTTATGCGAATCAGGATTGCTTCCTGGTGCATTGTTGCATAACGATAATCAGAAGTTTGTTTGTAAAAACACTCAAATTATTCCTGACAATAATTCTACTCTTCTAACCAAAAAACTAGATAAACAAAAACCTCTAATTATTCCTATTGCACATGGCGAAGGTCGCTATTATGCAAGCGAGGAAACATTACAACAAATGCGATTAAATGGACAAATACTTTTTCGTTATTGCAACCAGCATGGTGAAGTTACTGAAGAAGCCAATCCAAATGGATCAATAGAGAATATCGCAGGTGTTTGTAACGAAAAGAAAAATGTATTTGGTATGATGCCTCATCCCGAAAGAGCATCTGATGAGGAATTGGGCAATACTGATGGACGAGCTATTTTCGAATCACTTCTTGCACATTTTATACATCACAAATAATACTGCTTTATTCAAATTTTACAATAGCTGGCTTCATTAAAAGAAACCAGCTTTTTTATAAACAAAACCAAATATAAGATTGTCATTCTCTCTAAATCAATTTGATTTATACCTGTTTTTATTAGTATATTTAAATGAATTAATAATTTAAAATTATGGAACTAAAACAAGTCATAGAAAACCGAACAAGTACCCGAACATTTCTAAATGAACTTATTCCTGTTGCCGATTTAAAAGAACTTGTTCGCAGAGCAGGATTGGCTCCAAGTGTTAACAATTACCAGCCATGGATATTTTATGCAATAACAAATAGTGGATTACTAAATAAAATGGCCATAAAAGTTGCGGAAAAATTAAAAGAAATTCCAACCAACAATTCTATTGCAGCTAAAAATTTGTTATCACAGGTCGAATGGTTTGCCACATTTTTCGAAAATGCACCTGCTGTAATTGCTATTGCAATGGACGAATACGAATCAGTTCTTGAGATGGGTGTCCAAATAAGCCACGAAGAAATAAATAAAATGCGAAACTATCCTGATATACAGAGCGCAGGAGCTGCTATTCAGAACATATTGCTTTCAGCAGTTGATCTGGGTTATGGAGCATGCTGGCTTAGTGCACCAATGATTGCCAAATCCGAACTTGAAAAACTTATTGGAATTCAACCACCACATCATTTAATTGCATTTGTGGCTATTGGCAAACCTTCAAAAGTTACTCAACAAAAACAGAAGAAAAATCTTGAAGAAATTTTCAGATTAATAGATTAAAAATTAGAATCCAAAACTTATCCGTAGACCAATATTGTTAAAGAAAACAACGCTGTTCTGGGAGATATTATAAAACATATTGATACCTTGTTATAATTTTTGTATCTTTTGATTTCTTTAATTTTGTTGTTATTTTATAGCTAATGCTATATAACAAGCTGATTATAAACTAAAAAAGAAATCATATGGCAACCCCTGAATTTAATTACACGAATCCCTTCCCTATTGGAAAAGACGAAACAGAGTATTATTTGCTAACAAAGGATCATGTTACTATCTCAACCTTTGAAGGCGAAAAAATTATTAAAGTTGAACCCGAAGGGCTTACAAAATTAGCTAATGCTGCTCTACAAGACACGTCTTTCATGCTTAGAACAGAACATGTAAAACAGGTCGCGGCAATACTTCATGATTCTGAAGCAAGCGAAAATGATAAATACGTTGCACTTGCACTGCTTCGAAATGCAGAGGTTTCAGCCAAAGGAGAATTACCATTTTGTCAAGACACAGGAACTGCTACCATTGTAGCCAAAAAGGGACAGAAAGTTTGGACAGGGGGAAACGATGAAGAGGCCCTTTCGAAAGGAGTTTATAAAACATATACCGAAAAAAATCTGAGGTATTCTCAAACCATTCCCCTTGATATGTACAAAGAGAAAAACTCCGGAACAAATCTTCCTGCTCAGATCGATATTTATGCAACTGATGGTGATGAATACAAATTTTTATTTGTTGCCAAAGGAGGAGGATCTGCAAATAAAGCTGCACTATTTCAGGAAACAAAAGCCTTGCTTGCACCTGATAAACTTGAGAAATATCTGATTGAAAAAATGAAATCACTTGGAACAGCAGCCTGCCCACCCTACCATATTGCATTTGTAATTGGTGGTACATCAGCTGAATCGGTACTTAAAACTGTAAAACTTGCATCAGCCAAATATCTTGACAATCTTCCAACACAGGGAAATGAAGGAGGACAAGCATTTCGTGATATTGAACTTGAAAAGAAAATTCTTGAAGCCTCGAACAAATTAGGAATTGGAGCACAATTTGGAGGTAAATATTTTGCGTTGGATATTCGCATTATACGGTTACCTCGACACGGAGCATCGTGTCCTGTTGGAATGGGTGTTTCGTGTGCCGCCGACAGAAATATAAAAGCCAAAATAAACAAAGATGGAATATGGATTGAAAAAATGGAAAGTAATCCTGGCCAATTTATTCCTGAAAAATTCCGTAAATCTGATGAATCAGGAGGGATTGTAATTGATTTAAATCAACCTATGAAAACCATTCTGGCAGAGATATCAAAACATTCTGTTGGTGCTCGATTATCGCTTAATGGGACAATTATTGTTGGGCGCGATATAGCACATGCAAAGTTGAAAGAGAGAATAGATAAAGGTGAAGGATTGCCACAGTATATTAAAGATCATCCTATATATTATGCTGGTCCGGCAAAAACACCAAAAGGAATGCCGGCAGGATCTTTTGGTCCAACAACTGCAGGACGCATGGACTCGTATGTAGATCTATTCCAAAGTCTTGGTGGAAGTATGATTATGATTGCCAAAGGAAATCGCAGTCAGGCTGTTACTGATGCCTGTAAAAAGTATGGTGGATTTTATTTGGGAAGCATTGGAGGCCCTGCAGCACTTCTTGCTCAGGAAAATATTACCAAAGTGGAATTACTTGAATATCCTGAGTTAGGAATGGAAGCTATTTATAAAATTGAGGTAAAAGATTTTCCAGCATTTATTCTTGTAGATGACAAAGGGAATGATTTTTACAGAATGATGGGATAATATATTCTAGTTTTAAGTATAAAAGTGGTTTGATTTGTTCCAATTTTGTGATAATCAAACCATTTTGCTTTCAATTTGTTTTATACCTATAAATCAAAAAAATGTATAGAATAGAACACGATACCATGGGTCCGGTTGATGTTCCTGCTGACAAGTATTGGGGCGCACAAACGCAGCGATCAATTCAGAATTTCAAAATCGGAAATTCACGAATGCCAATTGAGATTATACATGCCTTTGGAATTTTGAAGAAAGCTACAGCTATTGTTAATCATAGGTTTGGTATTCTACCCGAAAATAAAAAAGTATTGATTTGCCAGGTATGTGACGAAATAATCGATGGTAAGCTTGACGATCAGTTTCCTTTAGTTGTATGGCAAACTGGTTCTGGAACACAAACAAACATGAATGTTAACGAAGTGATTTCGAATAGGGCACATGTTCTGTCTGGCAATAAACTTGGTGAAGGGCAAGGCTTAATTCATCCAAACGATGATGTAAATAAATCGCAATCATCAAACGATACTTTTCCAACTGCTATGCATATTGCTGCATATAAAATTTTAGCTGATAACACAATTCCATCAGTAGAAAAATTGCGTAATGCTTTGAAAAACAAAAGTGAATCGTGGAAGAATGTGGTTAAAACAGGCCGAACACATTTAATGGATGCTACTCCTCTTACTCTTGGACAAGAATTCTCTGGTTATGTTTCACAGCTTGATCATGGATTAAAAGCTCTGCAAAATTCACTTTCTCATTTATCTGAACTTGCATTAGGAGGAACCGCCGTAGGTACAGGATTAAATACTCCAAAAGGATTTGATGTCGCAGTTGCAAAAGAAATAGCAAGCTTAACAGGATTACCATTTATTACCGCAGAAAACAAATTCGAAGCACTAGCATCGCATGATGCATTGGTAGAGTGTCATGGAGCATTAAAAACATTGGCTGCAAGCTTGATGAAGATTGCCAATGATATCCGGTTGCTCGGCTCAGGTCCAAGATGCGGAATCGGAGAATTAAATCTTCCTGAAAATGAACCCGGATCCTCGATAATGCCTGGGAAAGTAAATCCGACTCAATCTGAAGCATTAAGTATGGTTTGTGCACAAGTATTTGGTAATGATGTGACAATAAATATTGGAGGAATGAATGGACATTTTGAATTAAATGTATTTAAACCCGTTATTATAAAAAATTATATCGAATCAGCAGCTTTAATTGGAGATGCATGCAGATCATTTACCGAAAATTGTGTGGCAGGAATTGAACCGAATTATCAAAATATAGAAAAGCATCTTCAAAACTCGTTGATGCTTGTTGCTTCGTTGAACCCACATATTGGTTATGAAAAAGCTGCAGATATTGCAAAAAAAGCACACCGCGAAGGAAAAACATTAAAGCAAGCAGCTATAGAACTTGGATATGTTTCTGAATCTGAATTTGATAAATGGGTTGATCCTGAAAAAATGACCGGATTAGATTAACCTGGATGATTGGAAGAATGGAATGATGGGAAATTGGAAATCAGTTTTAACAAAATATCCAAGAATTAAAATAATAAGCTACTTTTGCAGAGATAATTTTAAAAACAAACGAAGTATGGACGAAGGCCCTTATCCGAGTAAAAACAGATTACTAACTTTCCTGTAAGGGTCATTCTATAACTCCTTACAGGTATTTATGTAAGGAGAAAAAATCATGATTAAAATCTTTAAAACTTTTGGAGGATATTCCGAAATACCAAAAGCAGAAAATGGTTGCTGGATTAATGTTATTCAGCCCAACCAGGAAGAAATTCAACGATTAATAGACGAATTTCATCTTCCGGCAGATACCATAAATGACATTTTAGATACTGATGAAAGACCTCGTGTTGAGTTCGATGACGACTGGTCTTTAGTGATTATGCGTATTCCTGTTGAAAGCGCAAATAATGGCGTTCCGTTTCATACTATTCCGCTCGGAATTTATTTAGCTGAAAATTTTACCTTAACCCTTTGTTCTCAAGACAATGAAGTATTACCAACATCACAGCCTCCTTCAATAAGGGAACAATATCGACAAATTACCGATGTAGTAAATTTTATTTTACGATTATTTCTTCGATCAGGAAGTGTGTACTTAAAATACCTGAAACAAATTAATCATATGACATCTCAGATTGAACAAGATCTGGAGAAATCAATTAAAAACCGAGAATTAAATAAGTTGTTGAAAATGGAAAAATGTCTTGTTTATTTTATTACATCGATAAAAGCAAATGAGATTGTTTTGGCAAAACTTCGAAATGCAAAAAAAATTACTACTGAAATAAACGAAGATTTGTTTGAAGATGCCTTGATTGAGAATAAGCAGGCGTTGGAAATGGCACAAATTTATTCCGACATACAAAGTGGTATGATGGACGCTTTTGCTTCGGTAATTTCAAATAACTTAAACGTGGTAATGAAGCAATTAACACTAATCTCCATTATTTTAATGATTCCAACATTAATTGCCAGTATTTTTGGAATGAATGTCCCAAATTTTATGGAAGGATCAAGTTGGGCGATGCCTGGTATTATTCTGTTTTCAATCGGGTTATCAGTTTTTGGTGTTATTCTCTTCAGAAAAAGACAATGGATTTAGAAAACAGAAAAAGGCTGCCCGAAAAAGTTAAACTATGAAAGCACTCAATAGTTATTTAGATTTAACAAAAATCTGACCTTTCTCTAAGCAGCCCTTAATTCTTTAACACGAAAGTAGGTAATAAATTTTATAGCTCAAAAAAAATAGTTGTTTTTTGCTTTTTTTAACAAATTGGTTAAAATATATAACCAATAATTATTCATAAATTGGCTCAAAAACAATTTATGAAACCAATAATTATCTATTTTCTGTTATGGTGTAATCCCATTTTTTGTTATTATTCTAGCATTGTTTCAGTTCAACTGAATTCAAATACTATAAAACTTCCTTCGCCTGCATTAAAAGGAACAGTTTCAATTGAAGAGACCTTACTAAATAGGCGTTCTGTGCGAGAATTTAAAAAAGACGCCCTATCTATACAGCAGGTTTCGCAATTGCTTTGGGCTTCATATGGAATTACAAAAGAAATGAATTCACCCTCATTTCTGCGTGGAGGCTTTAAAACAGCTCCATCGGCTGGAGCCTTATATCCATTAGAAATATACTTGGTAGCTGGCAATGTTAAAGGACTTAACCCAGGCATTTATAAATATTTACCCGAAGGGCATCAATTAACTCGCACCTATGATAAAGACGTAAGGAAAGAACTAACTGAGGCTGCCCTTAACCAGGATTTTATTACTCAAGCCCCCATTAGTCTGGTATATTCTGCAGTATTTGATAGAACTACTAAAAAATATGGAGATCGTGGTCGTGAGAGATATGTTTGTATGGACATGGGGCATTCGGCAGAAAATGTGTGTCTGCAAGCTGTTGCCTTAGGTTTAGGATCATGCGCTGTGGGTGCTTTTGATGATAAAATGGTAAAGAATGTAATTATGATGCCTAATGAAGAAGAACCATTATATATTTTACCTATAGGTTCTCCAACTGGAGGTGGTCAATTACAAAGAAAATAATTTTTCCTATTACCCTTGAAA
>JAIFLC010000147.1 GCA_020049295.1 Bacteroidota bacterium | reverse complement strand
ATCTTCAAAGAAATAATTTCTAAATAAATACAATTTGTTAAATCTCCTTAACTTTTCAAATTGATCCGAAATTTATTCACCTTCAACCTTCAACTAATCACTTAACAATCGTTTGTTTTCTATCCGGGCCAACAGAAATAATGGTTATGGGTACCTTAACTTCGTCTTCGATATATTTTAAATAATCAATAAATTCTTTTGGCAACTCATTATAAGTTTTGCATGTTGTAATATCTTTTTCCCAACCTTTCATCTCTTTATAAACAGGTTCAAGAGGTTCGTTTATTTCATAAGGTAAATAATCGATAGATTTTCCATTATGCAAATAATGTGTACAAATTTTTATGGTTTTAAAGTTCGAAAGAACATCTGCTTTGGTTACAATTAGGTTAGTAACACCATTAATCATAATTGAATATTTAAGAGCAGGTAAATCCATCCATCCGCATCTTCTAGGTCGGCCGGTAGTTGCGCCAAATTCGTGGCCCTGTTGTCTAAGTTGTTCTCCAACTTCATTTTCAAGCTCAGTAGGGAAGGGGCCGCTTCCAACACGAGTACAATAGGCTTTAAAAACGCCAAAAACTTTACCTATTCTGGTAGGTGCAACACCAAGTCCTGTGCAAGCCCCTGCACAAATCGTATTTGATGAAGTAACAAATGGATAGGATCCAAAATCAATGTCAAGCAAGGTGCCTTGTGCACCTTCTGCAAGCATTTTCTTTCCCTCATCCAAATACTTGTTTATTACATGCTCGCTCTCAATAATTTGAAAGCTTTTTAATAATTCAATACCTTCGAACCAGCTCGATTCATATTCATCAAGATTGTATTCGTAATTGTATTGTTTTAAAATATCCTTATGCTTATTTGTCAGATTATTATATATCTCTTTAAAATTAGGATTTAAAATATCTCCAACACGAATACCATTTCTGCCAGTTTTATCCATATAGGTAGGGCCAATTCCTTTTAGAGTTGATCCAATTTTGGTTTTGCCTTTTGAAGCCTCAGATGCTGCATCTAAAATTCTATGTGATGGAAGAATTAAATGGGCTCTTTTAGATATAAATAGGTTTTTCTTAATCTCAACACCCATTTTTTCGAGTGCAATGATCTCTTTCTGGAAAATTACCGGATCGATAACTACTCCATTCCCAATAATATTAATCGTTTCGGGTCGAAAAACACCTGATGGAATGGTATGTAAAACATGTTTAATATTGTTAAACTCAAGCGAATGCCCTGCATTTGGGCCTCCCTGAAATCGGCAAATAATATTGTAATCCTGAGCGAGCACATCAACGATTTTTCCTTTACCCTCGTCACCCCACTGAAGTCCTAGTAATATGTCTAATTTCATTTGTTTGTATTTTAAATCAGATTGCAATTTACGAAATCAAAAGTTTAAAAATAAAAAATCCCGATCGAATGACAGGGATTTATTTAAACTATTTTTAAATAGTTTTCAACTATTTTCATTGTGTTTTTTGGCATTGCAATCTTTGCAAGTGCCATAGAAATATAATGAATGGTAATTAACGTTAAAATTCATCATTTCAGATGCTGTTTGTTGAATTTCAAGTATCCTTGGATCGCAAAACTCTAAAACCTTACCACATTCCTGACAAATTAAATGATCGTGTTGTTTACAGTTATGTGCTTTCTCAAACTGGGCAATATTTTTCCCAAACTGATGTTTAATAACAAGATTGCTTTCCAACAATAGATCAATGGTATTGTAAAGTGTTGCTCTGCTTACCCGATAATTTTTATTTTTCATCGAAATATACAACGATTCAATATCGAAGTGATTTTCACGTGAGTAAATCTCATCTAAAATAGCATACCGTTCAGGTGTTTTCCTATGTCCTCTGCGTTCAAGATACTCTGTGAAAATTTTTCTTACTGTTTCTTTTGTTTCTGTGCAAAGCATATTCAATCCGTTTATTTAGATTGGATAAAAGTAGAAATAAATTTCGTTATTTAGAATTATTTTAAAGAAAAATTAAACCGCAATATCTTCAATACGTTTAACCGAATCTACGCCCTTGATTTTGCTAATATTTAGGATGAGGTTATTCAGATCGGCAACACTATAAACATATAGATCAAGATTACCTTCAAATATTCCATCGTGGGTTTCGATATAGATTTTTCGAATATTTACATTAAGCTCATCAGAGATAACCGTTGTTATATCTGCTGCAATACCCACTCTATCAATTCCATTAAGACTTAATTTTGCCAGAAAAGAAAGCATTTTTTGTGAAGTCCATTTTACCGGAACAATGCAATTTCCTTCGCTCGACATTATCTTAATTGCATTAGGGCATTTAGATTTATGTATAATGATAAAATCGTTTTGTGGATTTTTGTATCCTAAAACATCATCACCAGGAATTGGGTTACAGCATTTGCCAATTTTGTAGGAGATATTCATATCGTCACGGATAACCACTGTATCTTTTGAATGGATTTCTTTTTTTGATGCTTCCTTTTTATCTTTTGACGATCCCGATTTGAGTATCTGAAGTCCCCAATAGCGAACGAACTTACTTTTCGTATTTTTCTTAAGGATTTTAACTAAATCATCCAAAAGAATAATACCACTTCCTATTTTGCTATATAATTCATCTTTTGATAAAACGTCATATTCGGGCAATATTTTTCGAAAAACTCTTGAGCTTGGTTGAACATTTAGTTCTTTAAGCTTGGTTTCGAGCATTGTTTTTCCTTTTTCAATTCGGTTCTTTGTTTCAGCTTTAATTGCATTAGTAATACTAAGCTTTGCTTTGGCTGTTTTAACATTTTCGAGCCATTCTTTTTGAATACGCTGCTTACTCGAAGTAATAATTTCAACCTGGTCACCACTCATTAATACATGATTTAGAGGTACAAGCTTATGATTTACTTTGGCACCTATGGCCTTATTTCCAATTTCACTGTGTATTTCGTATGCAAAATCGAGTGTAGTAGAATTTTTTGGTAGTGTAATTAGATCTCCTTTTGGAGTAAAAATCATAATTTCTGATGCAAACAGGTTCATTTTGAATTCATCCAGAAATTCGAGTGCATTCGAATTTGGGTTTTCGAGCATCTCTCGAATTCTTTTTATCCACTTATCAAGCTCACCTTCACTATTTTTCTCACCTTTATATTTCCAGTGTGCGGCATAGCCTCGTTCGGCAATTTCATCCATTCGTTGTGAGCGAATTTGCACTTCGACCCATTTACCATTTGGTCCCATTACCGTTGTATGTAATGCCTCATAACCATTAGCTTTTGGTGAGCTAATCCAATCACGAATACGATCTGGCTTGGGTGTATAAATGTCAGTTATTAACGAATATATTTGCCAACAATGTGTTTTTTCAAGCTCACGACTTTCACATTTAAAAACTATACGAATAGCCATAAGATCATAAACCTCTTCAAATGGAATATTTTTGGCTTGCATCTTATTCCAGATACTGAAAATAGATTTTGGTCGTCCATTTATATCAAACTCGATGTTATTTTTTTCTAGTTTTTCAATAATAGGTAATGAAAACCGGTTTATCTCCTGTTGTCTTTTTTTCTCATTATCTTTTATTTTATTAGCAATCTCCTGAAAAATTTTTGGGTGACGATATTTTAAACTTAAGTCTTCGAGTTCAGTTTTAATATTGTAAAGTCCTAATCGGTGTGCCAGAGGAGCATATAAATAGATGGTTTCACCGGCAATTTTCATTTGCTTATTCGGAGGCATGGCATCAAGTGTTCGCATATTATGCAATCGGTCTGCCAGCTTAATAAGGATAACCCGAACATCATCAGAAAGAGTCATCAGCATTTTTCTAAAATTCTCGGCTTGCAATGATGATTGCTGATCGAACATCCCAGATATTTTAGTTAATCCATCGATGATTAAAGCAATTTTATCACCAAACATATGACGAATGTCTTCGAGAGTAAAATCAGTATCTTCGACCACATCGTGCAAAAGGGCACAAACAATTCCTATAGTTCCTAAACCTAATTCTGAAGTCACAATTTTTGCAACTGCAATTGGATGCAGAATGTATGGTTCGCCCGATTTTCTTCGAGTACCTTTATGCGACTCAAAGGCGAGGTTAAATGCTTTGCGTATTATTTCCTCATCTCCTGGCTTTACATGTTTTGACATATTGGCCAATAGATCTTCGAAAAGGCTGAAAACATATTCTTCTTCCTTTTTTAATTCTATTTCGGTTTGAGGTATAACAGGTTCCATTTTTTTAAACGAATAAACTACAAATTTAATGAATATGTACGAATGTACACTTATTACGGATAGATAACTGTAATGTTTCCTCTTTTTTCGATGGTCTTTCCTGATTCAGTTACTATTTTAAGGTAGTAGATATATGCTCCTGAAGGAACCAGATTGCCGTTTAATGATCGGCCATCCCAATCTTTCTCAGGATCTGTCGATTCAAAAACTATATTCGACCAGCGATTGTAAATTATTAAAGTGTAATTTTCTGGGAGGAATGAAAATTTAATATCGAAAAAGTCATTTAAAGTATTACCATCAGGTGTAAAGGCTTCCGGAATAAATACTTTGGGTTCAATGGTAGCACAGGCGATATTTGAGTTGTTGGGATCCTGGCTTGTGTTTTCTCTGCCAATAATAAAATAGCAAATTTTGCTTCCGGCGTTTGTACCCACCAGATCTTCAATATTATCATTGTAATCAGTAGAATTGAATGGTCCTGCAATTAGCTGAGGACTTTCATTACCAACTGTTCTGTAAATTCTATAATTGCAGTCTGGTGACGAAAATTCTTTAAGTGCATTCCATTCTAATGTATTTTCTGTATCGGCATTTGTTACATCAAGAAATATAGTGTTTATTATGTCTGATTCTGCTTCCCAAATCGGCTGATTACAATTATTATACGCCAACAATTTGTAATAATAAATTCTTTTATCGGGATTTGCATTTGCATCGTTTACAGAGATTCTTTTTGAAGTCGAATTTATTGATTGAATAGTATCAAATGGACCAGAAAGGCTTGTTGATCGTAGTAATTTATACTTTGTAAGCTCCGAATTAGGGTCTACATCAAACTCAAGACGCACGATACCGCTGTTTATAGAAGCAATCATCGGGTTTATATATGCTGGTGGTTGAGCCATTTCGGAATAAAAATCAATAATAGTATTTGAGGTTGATTTTGAATTGGGAGCATGCTCAGGTATTGCTGCAATGTAAAAAGAGTAATTGGTTTTTTCCTTGATATCAGGGATAGTAAAATTCTGATCAGAGGTTTCTCCAATTTTTATATAACTGCCCGTGCCTTCTTTTAGAAAAATTTCATAATATAAAAAAATAACATTTGGTTGATATTGAAAATTAGGGATCGAATTTGACCAGGTTAAATTAATTTCAGCTCTACAACTATCATATGTTGATGAAAGAAAAGTAGTAGGAAATTTCTTTGAATCAGGACTTTCTTTTGTAGATCTGAGCTTATAAACTCTATTCATGGAATTAGCATTTGCATAATTATCAGTATATTCTAAAACTGAAAAGTTTTTAACTGAATCAATTATAACCCAAACATTAATTTCGATTGAATCTCTAAAAATAAAAATATCAGACGGAGTCTCATGCCTCCATCTAATTTTTACGTTCCCAGATGAACCTTCAACAATACTAACTTCTTCTAAAACTGGTATTATATCCTGCCCAATTCCATTGGAAATCATTGAAATCAAAGTAATTATTATGAGTAAAATTTGACGATTAAGTTTCATAAAAATTAGTATTCCTTTCACAAATATAAAAAACCTTTTTTTATGCTTATAAACCTGATAGACGAAAATTATAGTCGCGAACTTCGAGCTTCCAACTCACCCTTCACAATTCACTAATTCACCTTTTAACCAATTCACTATTCACCATTCACCAATCACAAGTAAACCAATTTACTATTAAACCAATAAACCATTTATGCTCCCGCAACAGTAACAACCATCTCTTTTTCGTTCAGGTATTTATTTGCTAATTGTTGAATTTCCTGTGATGTAATGTTTTTAATGGCTTCGAGAGTTTGATTAAAGAAATCATTTTCAATACCCATCTCTATTATTGATTTATAGCTTTGTGCTTGCTCAAATGGCCCATCGAAAGATCGCATCATATCACCTAACATAAAATTCTTAGCTATTTTTAATTCTTCGTCCGAAACCTTTTCTTCGCGCAATTTTTTAATCTCGGTTATAATATCATTAATTGCAGGTTTGGTAAATTCTGTTCCAACTTCAGTCGATATTACAAAGAAACCTGCATTTTTTAGAGAAACCAGGTACGAGCCAATACCATAGGTGTATCCTTTTTCCTCGCGAATCGTTTTCATTAAGCGTGATCCAAAATATCCACCTAATATCGTATTTACAACCTCCAGCTTAGGATAATCCGAATGTGTTTTGGTAATAGCGAGCTTTCCAATTCGAATGGCTGATTGTGTTGCATCTGCCTTTTTTAAAAATTCAGTTGTTGGTAATGGTTTGACTAAATTGTTTTTTTTGTGTTCGTTGTTCTGATTTGTTTTCCAATCATTTTTACCAAAATGTGTGTTTATCGTATCAATAACATTTTGGTCAGTTCTTCCTGCAACAATTATTCGACAATTTCCAGGATGATAAAAACGAGCATGAAATTCAAAAAAGTTGTTTATTGAACTGTCTTCGTGCAAGATTCGATACCTTTTCCATTTCGACCTGAAAAGCTTGTTTTCTCTTTCCCATAAAGGTTTTTAATTCATGTTCAGGAAACACTGGATTTTTAATTATATCGGCAAGAATTGTGATTGTTTCGGGTAAATATTTTTTTAATGTGTAAAATGACATTGTAGCTGTATCTTTTGATGGTTCTGGCTGAATAAATGCTCCATAGTAATCGAGTTTTTCAGAGATTTCTTTTGATGAAAAGCTTTTTGTGCCTTCGGCAAGCATTTCATTTACTGATGAAGAAACAAGCAGTTTCGACTGATACCATATTCCTGCATCAAATGAAATATCAATTTTTAGTACATCTTGCGTGCCTGCATTTATAACATATAACGGAATCGAATTATCAAGAATAACTTTTTGTGGTTCAATGAGGTTTATTGATTCAATCTGCTGAAATGGGGGCTGTATTTTACGGTTAAGTTTCATAGTGTTATTATTTGGCAATGTAATAAAGTGTTGAACAATTATTGATGTCGAACATGGCTGATGCAACTCTTTTTATATCATCATCCGACACATTTCGGTAGTTCTCAACCTCAATATTAATTCTGTTTGCATCTCCCAGTAATTCCTGATAAGCTAGGTCCATAGCTTTGTTCATGGCGCTTAGTTGTCCGAACTGATGAACAGATTCAAATTTGTTCTTCACTTTATTCAATTCATATTCACCGATTTTGTCAGTGTATAACTTTTTAAGTTCATTTTCAATGGCTGTTTCAGCATTTTCAACCGAAATTCCTTTCATAATTTTACCAGAGATAATAAAAAGACCTTCATCAATATCACCTGTAATGTAGGCATCAATGCTACTAAATAATTGATTTTCTTTAACCAAAGCCTGATATAAACGGGATGATTTTCCATTCGAAAGTAAGTCTGAAACTAAATCTGCTACATCATAATCAGGATTATGCCTTGAACTCATGTGATATGCTTTATAAATAGCATCGAACGGTACATTGCGCTCCAGTTTATTTGTTCGAGGAGATGTTTGTTTTGGTTCTTTTGGTAAATCTCGTTTCGAAATGTTTTTTTTCTTTATAGGCTCAAACCATTTTTTTGCAAGCAATTCAATTTCTTCGGTTGTAATATTACCAGCTACTGAAAGAATGCTATTATTTGGAGAATAATGATGATTAAAAAAATCGTTAACATTCTGCAAAGAGGCATTTCGGATATGCGAAATATCTTTTCCAATAGTCGGCCATTGGTAAGGATGCACTTTGTATGCTAAAGGTCGCAGGTAAAGATGTGCATCACCATAGGGCTGGTTCAGATAACGTTGGTTATATTCTTCGATAACCACATTTTTCTGTATGTCAAGTTTCTTTTGCGATAATGACAGGTTTAACATACGATCTGATTCGAGCCAGAAAGCAGTTTCGAGGTTTTCTTTAGGTATTGTGATATAATAATTGGTAATATCATTTGTAGTATAAGCGTTGTTTTCACCACCAGCCAATTGAAGTGGGGTATCAAATGAAGAAATGTTTTTGCTTCCCTCAAACATAAGATGCTCAAATAAATGTGCAAATCCTGTCATCTCGGGATTTTCATCCCTGGCTCCAACATTATATAATATGTTTACTGCTACCATGGTAGTCGATGAATCATGGTGAACAATAACTTTTAATCCATTTTCGAGAACAAACCGATCAAATTGTATCATTTTTATAATTTTAACGCAGAATTTTGACAAACATATAAATAAACCAACAATATTATGTATTGTTTTTAAAAACTGTCAAATTAAACAGATTTTTAAAGAAAATATTATTTCTTTTATACTTTTGCCAGAATAAAAATGATAAGCGAGTGATGAAACAGGACCAATTTTCAAGACGAATACTGATTTGGAGAAATAAATATATTAGTGAGCATCAATTGGTACTCATACTTAGCTTTATTGTTGGATTATTAAGTGGATTAGCAGCTGTAATATTAAAAACAACAGTACATACTACGCATTCATTTCTTTCTACAAGAGTTGAATCTGGTTTTAATTATCTCTATCTTATTTTCCCAATTATAGGTATTACACTTACTGTTCTATATGTTAAATATTTTGTAAAGGATAATATAGGTCATGGCGTAACCCGGATTTTATATGCATTATCTAAGAACAATGGGAAATTAAAAAAACACAATAACTACTCATCAATGGTCGCCAATACGCTGACAGTTGGATTTGGTGGATCTGTTGGGGTTGAGGCGCCAATTGTGTTAACCGGTGCATCTATTGGATCAAATTTAGGTACATATTTTAAGTTAAACTTTAAATCTGTTGCGCTATTATTGGCTTGTGGTGCTGCAGGTGCAATCGGAGGTATTTTTAAGGCTCCAATTGCTGGATTGATATTTACTCTCGAGGTTATTATGCTAGATCTAACATTAACCGCCATTGTGCCATTATTGATAGCCTCGGTTACGGGAGCTATGGTGGCCTATTTTTTAATGGGAGAGGGAGTAACGTTCTCTGTTACAAGCATCCAGCCATTCGACATGAGTAATGTGCCATTTTATATTATGCTTGGGATTTTATGTGGTTTACTATCTTTTTACTTTACTAAAACAACGATTAAACTTGAATCTGCTGCTAAAAAAATAAAAAGTAAAAGTCTCAAAATTGCTTTAGGTGGAACAATTCTGGCTCTTATGATTTTCTTTTTCCCTTCATTGTATGGAGAAGGAACATCTTCATTACAGTCTTTATTAAACGGATCGACTGAAGGAATTCCAAAAAATTATATCTTTTCATTAGCGCTAAAAAGCAATTTTAATTTGCTGTTTTTTCTGGGAGTATTAGCATTGTTAAAAGTAATTGCCATGGCAATTACAACCGGTAGTGGTGGAATTGGAGGCATATTCGGCCCAACATTATTTGTTGGTGGTGTTGCTGGTTTTTGGTGGTCGCAGTTTATAAATTCGTTTCAAATTGTAAATCTTCCACACGGCAATTTTGCTTTGGCCGGAATGGCGGGAGTTATGGCAGGGGTTATGCATGCTCCGCTTACTGCCATTTTTCTAATTGCTGAAATTACAGGAGGTTATGGGTTGTTTATTCCATTAATCATTACGGCAACAATTTCTTATATTACGGTACAGATCTTTTCAAAACATTCTATTTATACTCATCGATTGGCTGAGCGTGGCGAGCTTTTAACTCATCATAAAGATGAGGTTATTCTTACCCTGATGAAACTTGATAGTGTTATTGAAAAGGATTTCTTGATTGTTTACCCCTATAATACTTTAGGTGATTTAATACAGTTGATTTCAACATCAAAACGAAATATATTTCCTGTAGTTAGCGAACAAAACGAATTAATTGGTATCGTTTTACTCGATAATATTAGGGAAATAATGTTTAATCGTGAGAAATACAATGATACTCTGGTTTTTGATGTAATGATTACTCCACCAGAGATAGTTGATGTAGCAGATACTATGGATGCGGTAATGAAAAAATTCAATTCATCGGGTGCATGGAATTTACCTGTAATAAAGGAGGGCAAGTATTTTGGATTTGTTTCTAAATCAAAAATATTTAATACCTACCGCGATTTATTGGTTCAGGTTTCTGAGTATTAAATATCGTAATTTTAATTTAGACCAGTTCTTATTTAAAAATATAATAAGGTTT
>JAIFLC010000194.1 GCA_020049295.1 Bacteroidota bacterium | reverse complement strand
AAATGTTTTTCGATCTGTTCAATAGGTATTGTATTTTTTATTAAAAGAGCAGTTTCTAAACCTTTAAGTGCAGTAGACAAAGTGATTGACGAAATCTTGGTTTCTTGGAGTTTAAAAATTCCTGCATCAATACCTTGTTGCAATAAAACTTGAATAATTTGTTGCTCTTCACGATCGTATTTCTCTCTTACTCTTTCTGTAAATGCAAGGTTTCCCAGATAATCGTTTTTTAGGGTTTCGTAAAAGTTTACCATCTCCTTAAGAAGTTTCATTCGTATGAGCACATAATTTCGGATTTTATCCTTTGGATTATCATGGCTGTTAATTACTCTTTTTTCGAGTTCTGATCGGATTAAATCGGCCTCTTTTTTTACAACTGCTTCAAATACTTCCTCCTTGCTTTTAAAGTAATAATACAACGAACTTTTTGCCATACCAGATGCTTTAGCTATATCATCCATGGTTGATTTTTTAAAACCAAACTTGCTAAAAACCTGAGAAGCATGACTTACAATTTTCACACTTATCACCTTTTGTTTTTGTTTTATATGATCTTTTTCCATTATTCGAATAGGACAAGAATTTGATATAAAAATACAATGCAACATTGCGAACTCCAAATTAATCGACCAAGAATTTCGAATGGTCGATAAAAGTCAATAATAAACCCGGAATTATTTATAAGTTCGGGATTTACAGTAATAATAAGATTTATTTAAGCCAATGTATAATCAAGTTGTTTCTTTTCAAGATCAGCACGCACAATTTTTATTCGAACCGGGTCACCCAGCTGAAATACTTTTTTGTTTGATCTTCCTATAATTGAGTAATTATCTTCATCAAAGAAATAGTAATCATCATCGAGTTCGCGGATATGAACGAGTCCTTCGCATTTGCTTTCATTTAATTCAACATAGAATCCCCACTCGGTAACTCCAGAAATAATTCCATCGAAATCTTCGCCCACATGGTCTTTCATAAATTCAACCTGCTTGTACTTAATCGATGAACGTTCTGCTTCGGCAGCTCTGCGTTCCATTTCAGATGCATATTCACACATTTTTTCGTATTTCTCCTTCTCCTTACTTTTTGCTCCGTTCATGTAATCGGTTAATAACCGATGTACCATCATATCGGGATAACGACGAATAGGGGAAGTAAAGTGCGAATAAAAATCAAATGATAATCCATAGTGGCCAATATTTTTTGTTGAGTAAACTGCTTTTGCCATTGCCCTTACAGCAAGTGTTTCGATTACATTTTGTTCTTTCTTACCCTGTATTTCATCAAGCAGGCTGTTAATAGATGTGGTTATGTTTTTGTGTCCTGTTGGATTTATTGAATATCCAAAACGCTGAATAAACCGTGCAAAATTCATCAGCTTATCTGGATTTGGTTTATCATGAATCCTGTATACAAAGGTTTTTGCGTTTTCTCCTTTTTTCACTTTCCCAATCGATTCGGCCACATGCTTATTGGCAAGCAACATAAACTCTTCGATTAGCTTGTTTGATTCTTTGCTTTCCTTAAAGAACACTCCTAGCGGTTTTCCTTTTTCATCAATATTGAATTTTACTTCCACTCTTTCAAAATCGATAGCTCCATTTTTAAATCTCCTTTTTCTGAGTTTTTGTGCGAGATCATTCAGAACCAGTATTTGTTCTTTTAAATCACCTTCACTACCTTGGATAATTTCCTGAGCTTCTTCATATGAAAAACGTTTATCTGATTTTATTACAGTTCTGCCAATCCATTGGTCCCAAATGTCTGCTTTATCATCCATTTCAAATACAATACTGTAACAGAGTTTTTCTTCGTTTGGACGCAAACTGCAAACATTATTCGATAGTTTCTCGGGCAACATAGGAACAACACGATCAACTAAATAAACTGAAGTACCTCTGTTATATGCTTCCTGATCGAGAATAGTTTCCTTTTTTACATAATGTGTAACATCGGCAATATGAACGCCAACTTCCCAGTTTCCGTTTTTAAGTTTTTGTAATGATAATGCATCATCAAAATCTTTGGCATCAGCTGGGTCAATTGTAAATGTTGGAATATTTCTGAAATCCCGACGAACTTTATAATCTTCTTCTGTAATTGCTTCAGGAATTTTTTCAGCCTCTAGCTCAACAGATGGATCAAACTTATTGGGTAAATCAAACTCGGCAAGAATGGCGTGCATTTCGGTTTCGTTCTCGCCTGGTTTTCCCAGTACCTCAACAACTTCGCCAAATGGATTTCTGAATTCTGCCGGCCAATCGGTAATTCTGGCAACAACTTTATCACCGTTCTGTGCATTATTTAATTTTCCTAATGGAATAAAAACATCGTAGGGCATCTGTCGGCTTTTAGCAATAATGAATGCATATGTTTTCGAAATATCAATTACGCCAACAATATTTTCTTTTGCACGTTTAATGATCTCAACGACTTCGCCTTCGGGTTGCTTTCCGCGTTTTCGGGCATACAGATACACTTTTACAATATCGTTATTCAACGCGTGATTCAGGTTTGATTGATTTACAAAAATATCTTCGCCACCTTCTTCTTCAGGGATAATAAATCCTGAACCTTTTAGGGTTAGCATAACCTTACCGGTTACATATCCACCCTGCGATATAAACTTGTATTTTCCTCTCGAAACTTCTGCAATTGCACCATAATCGCGTAATTCGGTTAGTATGTTAACTATCAGGTTTCGTACTGTTTCGTCTTTTACATCTAGTTTACTGGCAACCTGCTTGTAATTAAATATTTTCGATGGATTGTTTGAGAAATAAGCAAGTATTTTACTACTTAATATCTTCTTATTTAATTTGTCTTGCGACTTTTTTCCTTTTTTTGATTTTTTGTCTTTTTTCATTTTGATAATTTTTAAATAAGCAAGGTACAATCTTTTTGTAACCAAATCATTTCCTTGCTTTTATTTCCTGGTTAAATTTTTCGACTGCAAAACGGATTGATTCCTTAATAGGGATAAATTCAAAACCAAGTGTTTCTTTAATTTTTTTATTTGAATATTCTGTTTTGTTCAGACTAGATTTAACAATGCTTTTTGTGATCTCTTGCTTTTTAATCCCGAGGAAACTTAAAAGCGAATCCATATAATATGCCAGGGTCATTAATTTTTTGTCGGCATTGTATTTAGGTTTTGTTACTCCGAATGCTGATGAGATCTCAGTAAACAATTCTTTGTAAGATAGATTTTCAGAATTCAGAATAAAGCGTTCAGCTGAAATGTTGCTTTCGGTAATTTGTATCATGCACGAAACCACATCGCGAACATCAACAAACCCTGTTCTTCCTAATGTGTAGAAAGACATTCCTTTACTTGCTTTTTTAAATAGCTCTCCACTCCCTGATTCCCAAAATCCGGGACCTAAAATAACTGATGGATTTACAATAACGGCATTCAATCCTTCCTGAACTCCTCGCCAAACTTCCATTTCGGATTTGAACTTACTAATAGAATATAGTGAATGATTATTGGTAGGAGTCCACATTTCTTTTTCAGTAACCACATCACCATTTTCGGTGCTGCCTATTGCAGCAACAGAGCTTACATAGCAAAGCTTTTCAATATTTTTGTCAAGGCACAGGTTTACAATATTCTCGGTTCCTTCAATATTTGTTTTTAGTAATTCAGATTTGTTTTTATTGTTGAACGAAACTATTGCGGCACAATGGTAAACTATAGATACATTTTCGAAAGCTTCATCCAGCGAAACAATATCAAGCACATTACCTTCGAACCATTCAATATTTTCAATTAGATGATTGGGATTTTCAGTATAATATGAAAAGATTTTACGTACTTTATCAATATTAGCTTTATTACGGATTAAAGCCCGAACAGAATAGCCTTTACTTACTAATTCATAAAGAAGATGCGAACCAACCAATCCTGTTCCGCCTGTAACTAATATAATTTTATTATCCATTTTGTATTTCTGATGCTTCGGTTCCCCAAATCAATTTTTTCCCGAATCCTAAACGATTATCGGTAAATTTAAGAAAAGTTAGATCAACAACCCAAAGAGTTGTTTTCATCAACATCGCAATAGGGAATCGACCCAAATATTTCTTTTTTACTTGGCTAAGCAGTTCGTTTTTAGGCTCAAAAATTTTACCCTGAAATTGTACACCCTGAATTTTTCCAATTACGGTTGTTTCTAAAACGATTGATCCTGCTACAATAGATTGTTGTTGTAAATCGTTGACATGTTTTGTTTCGTAATCGGATGTAAAAATAAGCATATTATTTTCTTCGCTGTACACATAAAAGCAATTGGCGCAATACGGAAAGTTCTGGTTCGAAGTGGCGAGCGTTAAAACATGATGTTTCTTTAAAAATTCTATAATTCGTTTGTCAACCTGAGTCATATTAAATAATAAAACAGTTTTGTCTATGTTTTGTTTAACAAAGCTAAGCATAAAAAATTATTGAAAATGATTTTTTTGTTGTTTTAATATTTATTACAAATTACCATTGACTCGTAAATATTATACAATGCCACCAAGTCTCAAAAACACAAAGTTTCACTAATAATAATGTGTTGATTTTATTGATCTTAGTGCTTACTTTTTGCCTTAGTGCTTTTGTGGCAGAAAGAAAATTAAAAATACCCCGTTGATATAGAATAGTATCTAAAAATCTTTATTTTATTGGTTTATAAAAGAATTGATATTTTTTATCAGACATCAATGATTACAAATTTAAAAACCAACAGTTTTATTACAATTTGTAATTTACATTTTGTAAATTGTCTTAAATCATCTATTCTCTGGATAGAATCTTAACCAGAAAACCATTCCCTATTGAGATGAAAACACGGATTTGCTTTACAGAAAGATGTTTTTTATAAGTTAATCATTAAAATTTTAATTTTTTTGACTTCATAAAATGTTGCGCTTTTTCGATAGTGTTTCTTTGTAAGTATATTATTTAATAAGGGAAATCATTATTTGGACTTTTCTTACATTATGAAAAAAACCAGATTAATAATTCATAGATGTATTATTAATCTCTTTGTATTCAACTCAAATCTTACTAAATTCGCAGAATCAAATTTAAAAAGGATAAGCATGTTTTCAGGAATAGTAGAAGAAGCTGCAAAAGTTTTAAACCTCGAACGCGATAAAGGGAATTTGCACATTACAATGGAATGTTCATTTGCCGATCAGCTAAAAATTGACCAAAGTGTTTGTCATAATGGAGTTTGCTTAACGGTTGTTCAGGTTGATAAATCAAAAAAGCAATTTGCGGTAACGGCTATTCAGGAAACTCTTGATAAAACGAATTTAGGCTTTTTAAAGGCCGGTGATAAAGTAAACCTGGAGCGCAGCATGCGTATCGATAGTTTACTCGACGGACATATGGTTCAAGGCCATGTTGATCAAACTGCTATTTGTACCAATATTAAAGAAGCCGATGGAAGTTGGTATTTTACTTTTGAATATAATCCAACAAAAGAAGATTATATTACAGTCGAAAAAGGTTCAATATCTGTAAATGGAGTGAGCCTAACTGTGGTAAATTCAAAAGATAAATCATTTCAGGTTGCTATAATTCCTTTTACGTATGATGTTACTAATTTTCACCAATTTAAGGTAGGAACGGTGGTAAATCTCGAATTCGATATTATTGGTAAATATGTAGCAAAAATTGTGAGGCAGCAATTAGGCAAGTAACTGAATACTTTAAGATATTAGTAAAAGCCTCATTCAAAAATGGGGCTTTTTTAGTTAGTCTTTTTTAATACAAACAATGGGCTAAAGCCCAGTAAATAATGTATTGAATAGCCCCAGCCTTAAGGATGGGGCTATAAAAAGCAACTAAAAACTGGACTTAAGTCCAATTATTTTGTAAAGGATTTAAATTTTGATTGGTTTTTTATTATCAGAAATCTATCTTTGTACGTTTTAAAATATTGTAGTTCATAAAAATAAGTTTAACTAATGAGTTTAAAGTTTCCAGAACATAAGCAATTCGATTTGTCGCAGATAAACAAGGATATCCTTGCACGTTGGGATAAGAATGATACGTTTCACAAGAGTATTAGTACCCGAAAAGGAAATCCAACATTTGTATTTTACGAAGGCCCTCCTTCAGCAAATGGTATTCCTGGTATTCATCATGTTATGGCACGAGCCATTAAAGATATATTCTGTCGATACAAAACAATGCAGGGCTTTCTGGTACATCGAAAAGCCGGATGGGATACTCATGGCTTACCTATTGAACTTAGTGTCGAAAAATCATTAGGAATTACAAAAGAAGATATTGGAAAAAAAATCTCGATTGACGATTATAATAATGCCTGCCGTAAAGAGGTAATGAAATATACCGATTTGTGGGAAGACCTTACTCACAAAATGGGTTATTGGGTTAATATGGATGATCCATATATTACCTACGATAATCGATACATTGAAACCTTGTGGTGGTTGCTAAAACAACTTTATGAAAAAGGGTTATTGTATAAAGGATATACTATTCAGCCATATTCGCCTGCGGCCGGAACAGGATTAAGTACTCATGAGCTTAATCAGCCCGGTTGTTACAAGGATGTAAAAGATACAACCTGTGTTGCTCAATTTAAAGTCATTAAAAACCAAAAATCAGAGTTTCTTTTTAAAGATGCTGATACAGATGTATTCATTTTAGCATGGACAACAACACCTTGGACATTGCCATCAAATACAGCACTTGCAGTTGGTGAAAACATTAAATATGTTAGAGTTAGAACATTTAATCAATAT
>JAIFLC010000108.1 GCA_020049295.1 Bacteroidota bacterium | reverse complement strand
CCGCACAATCTTAAAAGTATTTTCCCAAAAAATGTACTCGATGCATCGCACTTTATTCTTGAGGATTTTATTCAAGGTGAAGAATACGCTGTAGATTATTATCATAACGATAAGGGTGAGGTGGTTCTGTTAAATGTTTTACACCACATTTTTTCATCGGGAACAGATACAAGCGACAGAGTATATTCGACTTCTAAAGAAATTATCGAGCAATATAAATCTGAATTAGAGCAGTTTTTAAGCACAATTGGCAATAAACTTCAATTAAAGAATTTTCCGGCTCATGCAGAAGTAAGAATAGATAAGAACGGCAAAATAATTCCTATCGAAATCAACCCACTTCGTTTTGGAGGTTGGTGTACTACCGCTGATTTATTGGGAATTACAGTGGGGTTTAATTCCTACAAATACTATTTTGAAAACACTCGCCCCAATTGGGATAAGATTTACGAAGGCAACGAAAACAGTATATTTAGCATCATTGTTTTAGATAATAATTCAGGTATTAAGCCTGCTGATATTGCAGAGTTTGATTATAAAGCACTTGCTGATGATTTTGAAAACCCTGTTTTGATAAGAGCCTTAGATATTAACACATATCCTCTTTTTGGTTTTGTTTTTACAAAAACTGACAAAAAAAATAAAAAGGAATTATACGATATTCTCAGTTCGGATTTGAGAAAATATATCATTGTTAGAGAATAAAAATTACCGCCAACAGCGGCTCAATAAAAACAGGACCCAATTGAAATGATAAAAAACCCCGCTAACGCGGACATGTTGTCCGTGCTATTAAAACAATATTAAATCCAAATTCAATAACCCTACCCCGCTAGCGCGGACTTAAAGTCCGTGCTGCTAAAATAATGCTAATCCAAAATTTAATAACCCTGCCCTATCAATTATTTAAAATTTGAGTAAATTTATAAGTTGTTTAGAATCTTAAAAATTAAATAATTATGAAATAGCCATGAAAAATAAATTTTTCACAAAACGAAAATGATTATTTCATGGCGTATTCCATGTGACCATAATAAAAAAATAAAAATAAACACATGAAAAATATTTTTCTTAGTATCTCAATTATTATTATTTCGACTTGTTTGTATTCGCAAAATCCAAAACAAAAGATTTTTAATGCAAGCGAGATATACTTCTATGGTTATGATTTTTCGCACTTTAAATTAGCCGAAGCCAAAAGAATAAATGATGGTGCTGAGGTAGCAGGTTATATTGAACGTTGGGTAGAACATATGGATGCTAATTTGCCAATTACCTCATTAACCAGTAAAATGGGTGTAACCATAGTTCCAAGATACGATGTAACAAATATAAAAAACAGAATCATTGTACCAGAAAATGTGGTTAGTACTCATGAGCACTTTATCAACCAAGTTACAATAGAAACTGCAATAAAGGAATACGAATTGCATGAAAAATCTGGCATTGGTATGGTTATAATAATTGAGTGCTTTTATAAAGCAACAAAAACGGCATCGGTTTATTATTTGTTTTTTGATATTGCTACGAGAGAGATATTAGATAATTATAGATTTACTACAAATAAACCAGGAGGAACTGGCTTAAAATCATTTTGGGGTGAGAATCTGGAATACAATTTTAAAAAATATATCCACACCTACTATCTTTCTGAGAAAAAGGCTTTCAAAAAAACATTGTTTGATTAGTAAGTATTTTTCAGATTTAGCCCCGCTAGCACGGTTCTGCATGGTGTTGTCACTGCGAAAAAAACGGGTTGTCACTGCGAAAGAGACCAGAAAGGTCGACTGAAGCAGTCTTTTCATCCCTTATTAAAGATTGCTTCGCTACGCTCGCAATGACTTTAATAGGGCAGTTTTATTCTATTATTTTGTGATGAGTTGCTATTATGTCAAACTTAGCTTTGCAAAGTTCTTTGTATTGTAAAATAATTAATCGGATTCAAATTCGGTTTTTTTATTTAGGGTCAAGGTATATTTATCGAGCCAACTCAGGATAGGTTCGAAAAAAAAATAGTATTCCAATGTACTTTTATCCTGGTTGGTAATTTAGATTTATTCCTGGCAAAATCATTTCAAAATTTGTTAAAATCTATTTCAAAATTCATATTTAAACCATATCTGATTCCAGACCAGTTTGTGCGAATCTGGTTGCCACTTTCATTATAAACTTTCTGCCCATCCAAATAAAGTTCACCGAAGGTATCTTGTGAATAGCCAATAAATACACCTAATGCAGTCCACTTATACTTATACAAAGCTTCTAACCCAATATTGAAAATTATCCCTGCAGATTGCATTTTAGTATCATACGAAATTTCTTCATTAAAAATAACTTGAGTCTCTTCAAACCTGAAGTCAGTGTATATAATGTTTGTGCTTATATATGGATTAATATTAACTCTCTTTTCTTTAAAAAGTTTAAATTTTACGATAGGACCAAATGAATAACTAGAAACGATTTGATCATATTTTAATTCTCCAGAATAATCATTATAACTAATTCTTGATCCTGTTGAATGATATATAAAGGAGCCTCCTAAATAAATTGCTTTAAAATTATAAAGCAAATTTCCTTCAATAAATCCTGTTTGTGGAAAGTTGTCAACTATTTTTGCATCAACGGGTAAGCTTTGTATGATATTAGAATTAAAATCTTTCAATTCCTGCATCATATACGTCCCCTTTCCATATCTAATTGATATGTCTAATTGGGAAAAACACAAAATGGAAAAGAAATGAAAAATGAAAAAAAGGATTAATTTTTTACTCATTTTATTTTATTATTTCAGTTTCACTTTCTATATCTAATGAGTACCCTGTAGATTTATAAATTACTGAATTGTGTAAGATATAATTATCCATTGAAAATACTGAAAGTGATTCAATCTTGGATACTGTATTAATGTCGATTATGGTAAATGGGTAAAAATAATATCCATCACTACCTTGCATTGAGCAAAAGCCTGTTAAAGGATCAATCCTTAAGGATCTTGAACTACCAATTCTATAACTTTTTTCTATTAACTGGGTTTCACAATTCCATAATTCAATTCTCCATGAAAGTTTATCATATCGGATTATTTTAGAAGTATTTAATGGATCAAATTCTAATAAATACATTTTCGAAGGCCACGAATTTAATAATTCAATATTTGTTCCATCAAATTTATATATTTTTATACTATCCTTTGATTCTATTAAATACTGATTATTCTGAGAAATTTTTACATTATCCTTAATTTGTGCTTGTTCAAAAAGAATTGTCTTACCAGAGAAATCATAAATCAAGAATGATTGTTTTCCACATATCGTGGCAATTCCATTATCTGAAATTGTAATCATTGAAATTTCGTCATTACTATGTCCTGTAATATCTGCTGCAGCATAAACTTCATAGTCAGAAAAATCAATTGGATTTACTTTGTAAATTTGTGTTGATGTTCCATATATTAAATGATTTCCATTTAATGAAACTGCAAACATGTTTTCTTCAGCGTTTGCGACATACAAGCTATCTACATAAATATCTTCTGCTATTGAATATCTGTATAAATGATCATTATACATTTGAAATATATATTGTGTGTTTTTGGTTGGTATAGCTTTTGTAAACTCCTGGTGAGTTTCGCCCATAAATGTATAAAACCAATTATACTCTTTATATGATTCGTCATTTGGAAGCGTTTCTAATATTACATAAAATGGATTTCCGAAGGGTGAAGATAAAGCACTTGCAACAGTATCATTTAAATTATAAGCTGGTGTAGCCATTAATAGGTTATCTGGTCCATATAACCTATATTCCGTAAAGTTATCAGGATATCTGCACTTTGTCCATGTAAAAACCATTCCATCTGAGGTAGTAACAGCAGATATTATTCTTGGTATAGAATCAGTATATGTATAATAATCTGATACCCTTGAATCATCAGTTGTATTTATATAAATAAAGTATTTACTAGTGCCTCCAATAAAATTATAATCATAACAAGATATTGTATTGGGATCATTAAAATATCCAAGGGTTGCTGGTGGGTTAACTCCTTCTTTTATTTTTATTACCTGATAACTTTGAAAATTGGATCTGTCATATTTGTTCCATGTAATCTTTAACCGTCCTGATTCAGGATAAATATTTGTTATTTGAATTGGCATAATTGACATATCAATTAATACATTCCATTTTTTACTATAAACATATGCTTCTGCTCCCGCATGATCTGCCAATGAACCTGAATTAGTTTTAGAATATGCTTTTATCTCAAGTATATATTCACCTTTTATATAATCATTTGGATCAATAAAAAAATTACTACTATTATTTTCTGTAGTATGAATTTTTGAATCATTTAAAAAAACATCTATTCTATATATATTAGACCAAATAATATCAGTTGTAAATGTAAATGTGTGATTCATATACAATACAATTTGACCTTCAAAATCATTTAGATTTATAGTTGCATTTGGTGGATTATTAGGTTCAGTAATTTTTGCGTCATATGAACCTTCAGGCTCATATTCACAAGAAATAGAAAATATACTAATAAGTAGTATTAACAAGGTACATCTCATAATTTAGAATCTTAAGTTTGTAAAAATATTATTTATTTTTTTACATTAACTATTAATTCAATATTATAATGAAATACTAAATTTTACCTTTAACGTGTACCTGCTAGTGTGGGCCAGCATTGATGGTGCCAGCAGTTTTATTCTATTATTTTGTGGTGAGTTGCTATGATATCAAACTTAGCTTTGCAGAGTTCTTTGTATTGTAAAATAATTTCATGCAGATCCTCATCTTCAACTTCGTAGTACCAAACTACAGATACCTCCGAATTTTTAAGCTCAACTAAGCGGTTTATTTTTCTGATAATATCCATAAACTGTTTTGATGCTGAAGTATTTAAAATAATTAACCGAATATCAAATTCAGTTTTTGTATTCGGGGCCATGGTGTATTTATCGAGCCAATCCATAATAGGTTTGAAAAATTCGAATGAATTTTCGGGTAATGAATATCCATGTATTTGCAACCTGCCCGATGTTGCATCGAAGTTTACGGAGGGTGTTTTTTGGGTTGCTTTTATTATTAATTGGTTTTCCATGTCCTGGTTATCTTATGTTAATAATAATTTGCATCTGTTTAGATATATTTTAGTAAGATAATATAAATTTTTGGTTAGTTCAAGTAAAGTAATATTGGTATGAAATACAATGCTTTGAAAAGGACACAGACATCTGGTCCGTTATTTATTGCACCCCAACGGGGTGCCAGATTTTTCACGTTCCATTATCCTATCATTATTTCACCCCGATGGGGTGAAAATCCAATTTCTTTCAAACCGCTATTTTATTTTTTGCCAGCCCTCGGAGAGGGCAAATAGTGATAGAAAATTTTATTGTGTATGAATAGCACCCCTGCGGGGTGCCATAATTCTACGTTATGAGGTTCTACACAAACGACTATGCAAATCTTTAAGAAATTCGAGATTATGTAACTGATATTTTCTGATTTGTTTTGCTGCAATATAAGAAACAGTAAGGCCAATGATTGCTCCTACAATTAGACCGATTATAGATTCTTCTGTGGTAAGGACATCAATGAATAATTTATTTTCGAAATAAACATGAATTGATAAAACAGTTAAAAAATACAGGAAAGGAATTAAGAATAAGTACAACTTACTGAAACTACCAGTTAACCCTTTAGATAAAAGATGTATTCTCGATTCTAACCAGTTTTTTAAAGGTTGGTTGTACTTGTAGTTTTGTATTTTATACCATACCAGCAATCCAGATATTAGCGAAATTAATGTTACAGCACCGAGCGTTATATTGTTTATTAAATAAATCAGATCATTTCGTCGGTTTAGTGAAGTGATAGTCAAAAAAATTAATAATCCAATACAAATAAGAACTGAAGTGCCTATGATGGCTAAAAACTTATTAATAGTCTGTTTTGTTTTTGATGTCAGCAACAAATTCAATTCATCTTTTGATTTCTGATTAATTTCAGTATCAATCGTTTTCCAGATTTTTTGTAATTCATTATTTTCCATGGTATTATTTATTTAAGGTTTGCTTTAAAAATTCTTTAGCTCTACTAATCCTGACACCAACATTTGACTTTGAGATGCCCATTATTTCTGCTATTTCGTCATAACTTCTTTCTTCTAAATAAAGCAGGATGATTGATTTGTTGACTTCGTCAAGATTATAAATTGCATTCAATAGCAATTGCAACGATTCATTCTGTGACATTTCATCAAAAAGGTTTGATTTGTCAGTCACTTCGGGTATCGTTTCGCGGTACTCGATTCGTTTCTCCTTTTTAACCCTGGATATTGAAGTATTTATTGATACTGCATAAATCCATGAACCAATGCTATTTTGATTTTTGAGATTCGGAAACGATTTCCAAAGCTGATATATTATTTCCTGAACATTATCTTCTCTGTCAGACCTGTTCTTAAAGTATACAAAACTGATCTTGTACAATATACCTTGGTAATTTGAAAGTATTTCGAGAAATTCATCTTTGGTTGATTTCATATTTAATGTGTTTTCTATAAAGTACGTTTTAGATTAAATTTATTACAAAATATCGGAAAATAATTTATGGCAACTATTTTAAGACAATACATTCGACTGATTATTAAGAAACAACAATGCACTAACTTGCAGCAATATTATAAATTAAAAAACCAATATTATAAATTAAAAAACCAATATTTAAACAAATTTAGATAGGTTTTTAGCAAATA
>JAIFLC010000154.1 GCA_020049295.1 Bacteroidota bacterium | reverse complement strand
TATGTATTGGGCATCAGTATTTAATTTTTCATCCAGAATTTGTATTTCCGACAAATCATAGAATTGATAAATTTCTTTTAAAGCTGCATGCCAGAATAACTTCTTTTAAAGCAGACAAGAGACTTGCTTTATCTTTTAGATCAATGCCTGATTATGATAAGGAAAAGATTGCTGTGGTTCCTCCATTATTAAGAGAGGCGGTGTTTGGAAAAAGTATTTCAAACGAAGATTTTATACTTGGTTATATCTTAAATGATGGATACGCAAATGAAATCATAGAATGGCATAAAGACAATACTAGTATAAAGGCGCATTTTTTCTGGGACAAAAAAGACGTTTTTCCTGAGACTATCTACCACGAAAACTTGGTTTTTCATAAGATAAATGATGAAATGTTTCTCGATTTCATGAGTCGATGCTCCGGATTTGCCAGTACCGCTGGTTTTGAATCGATTTGTGAGGCCATGTATATGGGTAAACCCATTATGATGATCCCCACAGCAGGACACTACGAACAAAAGTGCAATGCTCTCGATGCTTACATCACTGGGGCTGGAATAATATCCGACTCATTCGATTTGTCAAGATTTTTAAAATATATTCCTTCCTATTCCAGAAATCAATCTGAATACAGACAATGGGTAAAAAACGAGGAACGTTTTTTTATATATCACCTCGAAAGTTCAACATATCTGTCCACAGAAAGTTTACTATACAAACAAGCATAGATTCCGATACTAAGTGAATTAAGATTTCGTTATTGAGGTTGCACATGTTATTAATTTGTGTATTGTAAATTTTGATTCATTATTTGTACTTTTACCTGATGATTCGGAAATCCTCGTTAATATTGATATTTATTTTTTTGAGTATTCTTTCAATTGCTCAGATTGGAGGAACACACACCTACAGCTTTCTCGATTTGGTTAATTCAGCCCGCGTTGCATCGATGGGAGGCAATATAAATGCAATTAACGATAACGACCTAAATCTGGTTTGTCATAACCCCGCACTATTAACCAGTGAAATGAATCAGAATCTGGTTCTGAATTATGTAAATTATTTTACCGATGTAAATTATGGATATGTTTCGTACGCCAGAGAATATAAGAACTATGGAATGTTTGCTGCCGGAATACAATACATAAATTATGGCAAATTTATCGAAGCCGATGATAAGGGTCTTATTACGGGCGAATTTAAAGCATCTGAATATGCAATACACCTTATTTATTCCCGACCAATTGATAGTCTTTTTTCTTTTGGGGTTAATCTTAAACCAATAATTTCGACACTCGAAAAATACACATCTATTGGTATTGCTGCTGATTTTGGAGTATTATTTACGAATGGAGACAAATTGTTTTCTGCAGCTCTTGTAGTTAAAAATCTTGGATTACAGTTATCAGGTTATACAAGCGAAAGAGAATCATTACCACTCAATATACAAATAGGAATATCACAAAAATTGCGTCATGCACCTTTACGTTTTTCTATTATTGCAGATCATTTGGAAACACCCGACTTAACATATAACAAGCCTGAAGAGGAAACGGATCCAGTATTTGACGACGATGATTCTGAATCTGATATAGATAGAATAGCCGACCAAATAATGCGGCATATAATTATTGGTGCTGAATTTAGCCCAATTGACAACTTTTATATCAGAGCAGGTTATAACTATCGAAAGCGTCAGGAAATGATTATTGATTCAAAAACAGGTATGGTAGGCTTTTCGTGGGGTTTTGGTGTTAAAATCTCGAGATTTCATATCAGTTATGGTCGTGCAACATATCATCTTGCAGGCTCATCAGATCATTTCTCTGTAAGTACCGATCTTAGCCACTTTTATAAAAAACAATAGGAGAATTTCCTTAATAGATTTTTTTTGGCAAAAGCATAAAATTAAAATACCTTTGGAATTCATAAAAATGGATTTTAATGGAGAAAAAAATAATCATAGCAATTGATGGGTATTCATCATCAGGGAAAAGCACAATTGCTAAGGCCATAGCAAAACATTTGGGATATAAATATATTGATAGTGGAGCTATGTACCGTGTAGTTACTTTATTTGCTCTGAGAAAAAAACTCATCGATAAAACAAACTCCATAATTAAAATTAAGGAAGATGAATTGAAGGAACAAATCGATTCGGTTCACATAAATTTTAAGATTAACAATGAAAAGAACAGACAGGAGATATTTCTAAACAACGAAAATGTTGAGGATGAAATTAGAGAGATGGAAGTATCAAATTATGTTAGTTTTATAAGTAAAATCAAATTCATTCGCGAAAAAATGGTTCGCATTCAGCAAGAACTGGGCAAGGAGAAAGGCATTGTAATGGATGGGCGTGATATTGGAACGGTTGTTTTTCCGAATGCCGAACTTAAAATATTTATGAACGCAAAAGCAGAAGTACGCGCTGAAAGGCGTTTTAAGGAGCTTATTGAGAAAGGTGTGTCGGTAAGTTATAATGAAATCCTTGAAAACCTTAAAAATCGGGATCATATTGATGAAACACGCAGTGAGAGTCCGTTACGAAAAGCGAATGATGCAATTGAACTGGATAATAGTAATATGACCGAAACTGAACAAATGGATTGGATTGTTGGTTTAATAGAAAGGTTAAAAGGATAAAAAACTGGTTTGCATGAAAGTTGAGATTGATGATAATTCTGGATTTTGCTTTGGTGTGGTAAATGCCATTCAGCTTGCTGAAATGGAACTTGAAAAATCTGAACCCTTGTATTGTTTGGGTGATATTGTTCATAATAGTGCCGAAGTTGACCGCTTAAAAACCAAAGGACTAGTAACCATTAATCACGAAGAGTTTAAGGAGCTTAAAAATTGCAAGGTATTATTGCGAGCACATGGAGAACCACCAGAAACCTATCAAATTGCACTCCAAAATAATATTCAGTTAATTGATGCATCATGCCCGGTAGTTTTAAGGCTGCAGAAAAATATAAAAACCGGTTTTGATGAGATTCTTGACAAAGGAGGTCAGGTAGTTATTTATGGAAAAGAAGGACATGCTGAAGTAAATGGTTTGGTTGGCCAAACAAA
Organism: Bacteroidota bacterium; assembly: GCA_020049295.1. GTDB lineage: Bacteria > Bacteroidota > Bacteroidia > Bacteroidales > UBA12077 > UBA12077. The sequence continues at coordinate 18,441 of JAIFLC010000154.1, read as the reverse complement.
TGGAGAAGCTATAGTTATTGGTTCTAGAGTAGATCTGGATAAAATTGATTTTTCAAAACCAATAAATTTGTTTTCGCAAACAACAAAAAGCATTGAGGGGTTTTACGATATTGAAAAAGAAATTCGTAAAAGAATGATTGAAACGCAAGGTAATGATAATGTACTCCTTATTTCTAATGATACCATTTGTCGTCAGGTTTCACATAGGCAACCTCAATTACGTGAGTTTGTTAAAAAACACGACGTAGTAATTTTTGTGAGTGGGAAAAAAAGCTCAAATGGGAAAATGCTTTATCAGGTATGCAAAGACGAAAATAAAAACACCTACTTTGTTTCAGATGAGAATGAATTGAACAAGGATTGGTTTTCAAAGGCGAAATCAGTTGGTATTTGTGGAGCTACTTCCACACCTCGCTGGCTTATGGAAAAAATCGCCAATAATATCCAAAATCTTTAACCTGACAATTGCTTTATTTTAATCTTTTTATTACCGAAAAAGCTCGGTCAATATCTTTGTCTTTTAATATTAGGGTAAACTCATTTGTAGTTGATATAACTTCAAGAACATTAATTCCTTCCCAAGCAATCCGTTTAAAAATATAATAGTACAAACCTGGTTGGTCTGTATTTTCTGCAGGTAGTTTTATGGTTATTGAGGACAATCCCGAATTATATGAAATCAATTTTTCTCCTTCAAATATTTCAGGTATTTCTTTGCTGGCTATATCACTTAAAACAAAGGTTGTTTCGTAAACACCCTGAGAGAGGGTATAAAAAAAATCCTTTTTGGAGCTTAAAATAGCAATCAGTTTTTTTTGTTTTTTTAATAAAGTGTCAGAGTTCTTAAAGGTATAATCAGCTAAATTTGACCGTACAATTATATCACCGAGTTTTTTAACCAACTTTTCAAGCTTTACTATTGTTTGCACTTTGTTGGCCGAAACAAACCTTCTGAGTGACATTACAATAGCTCCTTCATTTACAGTTTTACCCAAAACCAACTCTACTTCAGGTTTAATGTTTTTTGCAAGTGACGAGTAGTTTATTAATCCCTCATTAAGAATCTCAACAACAAATATTCGCTGATTAATAATGGTTTCAACTGCTTGTGAAATTGTAATCATATGTAAAATAACAAAATGTTAAATATATAACAAAAAGTTAAAATAGTGTAATTATTAGGATTGTTTTTTTGTGATCGAGACGAATACAAATAGATTTGCCCATTATTAATAACTTAAAAATTTTATGAGGGTTTTAAAATTTGGCGGATCATCAATAAGTACAGCGGAACGAATCAGGAAAATAGTTTCTTTAATTGATCCATTAAAAAGAACAGTATTTGTTTTTTCAGCAGTTGGAGGTGTAACCAATTTGTTAGCTGAGGTTATTAAAAAAACAAAAGATGGAGATAAGGAATTAAGTAATGAATTAATTAGAAAAATTAGAGAGGTTCATTATCTGATAATTTCTGATTTATTTGCAAGCAATAATTTTAAACAGATTGCTGAAATGAAGGTTGAGGATTCATTAAAGCTAATAAGTTCTTATATAAGTCGCAGAAATATTGAACAAACCGAAAAAGAAATTCTAGCCCAAGGTGAAATTATTTCATGCTCAATAATTTATTTATATATGCTTGAGCAGGAGTTCGATATTGCATACGTAAATGCGTTACGTTTTATGTTTATTGATAAATATAAGGAGCCAAATAATCAAAAAATATCCTTAAAGCTCAACAAAGAAATGAAGAAGTATAATGGATGTAGGCTTTTTATTACGAATGGTTTTATTTGTAAAAATTATAAAGGTCAGGTTGATAACTTAAATAGGGGAGGAAGTGATTATACTGCAACAATAATAGGGAGTATTTTAAATGCCAGTGTTATTGAGATATGGACTGATATCGATGGGCTGCAAAATAATGACCCTAGATATGTTGAAAGCACATTTCCTATTCGAAATTTATCGTATGATGAAGCTTGTGAGCTAGCGTATTTTGGAGCCAAAATACTTCATCCATTATGTATTATTCCTGCTCAAAAAAAACGAATACCTATTATCTTAAAGAACACATTGTCTCCGGAAGATCAAGGAACAGTTATTTCAGAATACAATATTAATAAAGGGATAAGAGCGATTGCAGCTAAAGATGGAATTACAGTTATAAAAATAAAATCAGGACGAATGATGCAAGCTTATGGTTTTTTGAGCCGTATTTTCGGGGTTTTCGAGAAATATAAAACTCCTGTAGATATGTTAACTACTTCTGAAATTTCTGTTGCTATGACAATTGATAATGATTCCTCGTTAAAACCTATTAGTGAGGATCTTGATAAGTTGGGTGAAGTTGAAATAAGCCAAAATCATTCAATTATTTGTGTTGTTGGGAATTTTAATGATGATCATAATATTTCAATCCAGAGTATTATTGAAGGATTAAACAGTATTCCGATCCTTATGATATCCTTTGGGGCTAGCAAAAAAAACATATCTTTTTTAATCAATACATCAGATAAAATTGAAGCATTAAATCTATTAAATCAACACATATTCAATCAGCAACTATGTTCAATAACCGTACATTAGATCAGATAAAAAAGCTTAAAACCCCATTTTATTATTACGACACAGGTCTTTTGCACAAAACACTTGCTGCATTAAAATCTGCAGCTGATGTGAATGGATATTTAGTTCATTATGCAGTAAAAGCAAATGCAAACGAAAAAATACTAAGAATAATCTCTGAATATGCTTTCGGAGCCGACTGTGTTAGTGGAAACGAGATTGAACAAGCCTTGCAATGTGGTTTTAAACCCAAAGATATTGTTTTTGCTGGTGTTGGAAAAAGCGATGATGAAATTGTATATGCTATTAAGAATGGCATTTTTAGTATAAATTGTGAGTCGCTGCAAGAACTTGAGGTGATCGATTATTTTTCGGGACTTCAACATAAAAAATCAAGAATAGCTTTAAGAGTTAATCCAAATATTGATGCACATACACATCAGAATATTACTACTGGGCTTAGCATAAATAAGTTTGGAATTTCAGAATCTGATTTGTATTCTATATTCGATCATCCAAATAATTATGAAAATCTGGAATTTATAGGTCTGCATTTTCATGTTGGATCGCAAATTACAAATGCTGAGGTGTTTGTAAACCTATGCAATAAAATTAACCAAATACAATCTAATTTATATGAGAAGAATGTTACTTTACCTCATCTTAATGTTGGAGGTGGCCTTGGAATTAATTACGAAAGCCCTGTAAATCAGATTCCTGATTTTGGGGCATATTTTTCATTATTTGAAAAGAATTTATTGCTTTTCGAAAATCAAAAGCTACATTTTGAGCCAGGCAGATCGGTTGTTGGTCAGAGCGGGATGCTTATTACTAAAGTTTTATATGTTAAAGAAAATTTGGGGCAAAAAACCATAATCTGTGATGCAGGATTTACCGAGCTTATTCGCCCTGCTTTATACCATTCGAATCACAAAATCTTAAACATTACATCTGGATCTCATTCTCAGATTTACGATGTTGCCGGACCTATTTGCGAATCTACTGATTATTTTGCCAGAGGTGTTTTATTGCCTGAAACTCAAAGAGGCGATTTAATAGCAATTCTTTCGGCAGGAGCATATGGCGAAGCAATGGCGTCTCAGTATAATTTAAGATCTCTTGCAGCGAAATATTTCTCTGAGGATATTGTAAAACAAGAGCTTGTTTATTAGGAGGAATAATAAGTTAATAACAAAAAAGGAAGAGTTACAATAATGTAACCCTTCCTTTTAAATGGTTCAGTTAATTAATAAAGAGAAGAAAAGCTTAATAGCTTTTTATTTCAACACCACCAAAAACCACATCAGCTTTAATATACAAATAACTGCTATCTTTATTATAAGTTTCTGTTTTGTATTGTGTCGATCCGAATGAAGCCGTATTTCCATTTGGCATTTGTGCTGATCCAAATACTGATTCTGCTTTTATTTTTATCGGAGTCTTTTCGTTTATTTTAATGTCTGTGCTGCCAAAAATGACATTTATCTCTACCTCTTTTGATCCTTGCGATAAATCAACATCACGCAAATCAATTGTATTACTTCCAAAGATTACATTAAATTCCTTATGATCAGCGTCTAGCCCCTCTATTCGTCTTTCGCCAAACATGGTTGTGTTTTCATCATGATGGATATTTTTTACATTAAAGTTGCCAATTAAAATTTTTATCCCAAGAAAGATAAAAAAGAATGCAACAATAAATTTTACGATAGGGAAGTCGATATTAAAAACGACTCGGATTACAATTCCTATACCGATAAGAATTAGTAAAATACCCCAAAACATACCTGCTCCCATTTTCATAGTTTTATAAATTAAACATATAATTAATTAAAGATAAATGTACTTAAAAATAAATACTGTTTATTAATTTCTAACAAAAAACCAAAACTAATGCTTTTGTCGTTCGACTCTGGTGATAAAATATTTGGTTTCACCACGCCAGGGAAATGTCGTATACCGTTTTTTAAAATGAAGATTTACCCTTTCACCACTTAGTGATACTTCCTGTAATTGTTTAATAACTTCGGTTTCGCTTTTTTCGACAGAAAAATTAAACGATTCGGCAATCGGGCTAGCACCCTTAAGTGCTCCAAAGGTTTCGAGGTTTAATTTCCCCTCGTAGGTTTTAAAGATTATTCCTTTTTCAGTAATACGCAATACCTTGCCTGCCATTACTCCTCGCTCATATATAGCCCAGTAACTGAATGCTAAATAACCTAATGCGATGATTAGTAAAATGAGAAAAATTCGTTTAATAATTTTCATTTTTATCTTGTTTTAACTTGATAACGTATTTCTATAAACAAATGTATCAAATAAACTTAAACGGAAGATTAAACATTTACTGCTTTTTTAACTTTTTCTTTTAACAAGGATATTTGAAGAACCTCCATAATATCTTTTACATAATGAAATTTTAATCCTTCAATATAAATGTCTTTTATCTTACTTATATCTTTACGGTTTTCTTCCGAAATAATAATATCAGTAATTCCAGCTCGCTTGGCAGCAAGAATTTTTTCTTTGATACCACCTACGGGTAACACTTTACCACGCAGTGTAATTTCACCTGTCATAGCCAAATCGCTTTTTACTTTTCTTTGAGTAAACAATGAAGCTATAGATGTAGCCATAGTTATACCAGCTGATGGACCATCTTTTGGTATTGCTCCTTCGGGCACATGAATATGGATATTCCATTTTTCAAATGCTTCGTCTGCAATTTTAAGGTCTGCAGCATGCGATTTAATGTATTCTAATGCAATTACAGCAGATTCTTTCATTACATCACCCAGATTACCAGTAAGGGTTAAGGTTCCTTTTCCTTTACTTAAGCTACTTTCAATAAATAATATCTCGCCACCAAACGCAGTCCAGGCAAGCCCCGTAACTACACCTGCATATTCATTCCCTTGGTACTTGTCTTTTGAAAATTCCGGAGGTCCAAGAATGGTTTTTATTTCGTTGATTGTAAGATTTTTATTTAGCTTTTCATCGAAAGCAATTTTACGAGCTACATTTCGAAAAACTTTTGCTAAGGTTTTATCCAGTGTTCTTACTCCCGATTCTCGTGTATGGTTTTCGATGATATATTCAATTACAGATTTATTTATTGTGACCTTGGATTTTTCAATCCCATGAGCTTCTAATTGTTTAGGTACCAGATGTTTTTTTGCTATTTCTACTTTTTCTTCAACGATGTAACCACTTACTTCAATCATCTCCATTCTATCGCGCAAGGCAGGGTTTATCGAAGCTACTGTATTAGCCGTTGCAATAAACATTACATTTGAAAGATCATATTCCATTTCAAGATAGTTATCATGAAATGCATTGTTTTGCTCAGGATCAAGAACTTCGAGCAATGCTGAAGCAGGATCTCCATGAAAATCTTTACCAACCTTATCTATTTCATCCAGAATAAATACCGGATTTGAAGATTTTGCTTTTTTAATGTTTTGAATAATTCTTCCTGGCATAGCACCAATATAAGTTTTGCGGTGACCACGAATTTCGGCTTCATCGTGCAACCCACCAAGAGACATTCGAACATAATTGCGTCCCAATGCTTTGGCGATAGATTTCCCAAGCGAGGTTTTTCCTACTCCGGGAGGTCCGAACAAACATAATATAGGAGATTTTAAATCACCTTTAAGTTTTAATACTGCCAGATATTCAAGTATACGGTCTTTAACTATTTCGAGCCCAAAATGATCTTCGTCGAGGATGGTTTGGGCACGCTTTAAATCAAAAATATCTTGAGTAAATTCATTCCATGGCAAATCGAGCAATGTTTCGAGATAATTAAGTTGTACAGAATACTCACCCGATGCAGGATTTAGTCGTTGCAGCTTTTCGACTTCCTTATTAAATGTTACTGAAACTTCTTTTATCCATTTCTTTTCGTTTGCACGTTTCCGTAATTCAGTAATCTCCTGATCAATAGGATTGCCACCAAGCTCATCCTGAATAGTTTTCATTTGTTGGTGTAACAAATATTCTCGTTGCTGACGATCCAAATCAGTTTTTACCTTGCTCTGGATATCATTTTTCAGCTCAAGTAACTGAATTTCGCGAGATAAATATTCAAGTAATTTGCTGGCCCTTTCTTTTAGATTACTCATTTCGAGTAACGATTGCTTGTTTTTTAAATCAACATCGCTGTTTGAGCAAATAAAATTGATTAAAAATTTGGGGTTTTCAATATTCTTTACTGCAAATGATGCCTCAGGTGGTATATTACTTGAGAGTTTTATGATTCGCAATGAAATATCTTTAAGCGATCCAACAATAGCCTCAAATTCGCGGTTTTTATCAACAGGAAATTTATCTTTTAATAAGGTAACTTTTGCTTTATGATATGGTTCGGATTGAAGCATCTGATTGATTTTAAAACGCTGTCTCCCTTGGATAATAACAGAAGTACTTCCATCGGGCATCTCTAATACCTTTAATATCTGTGCAACAGTTCCGGTTTTATAAAAATCATTTTCTTCTGGTTCATTTATCTGAGGATCGATTTGGGCTACAGTTCCAATTATTTTATTACCTCTGTATATTTCGTTTACTAAATGGATAGATTTTTTTCTTCCTACAGTTATTGGAAGAATTACTCCGGGAAACATTACTGTATTTCGCAACGGGAGAATTGGCAATTCTTCAGGAATATCCGCTTTATGCAAATCTACATCATCTTCATCATCAGAAATTAAAGGGATAAATTCACCATCATTACCCATATCGCTACCTAAAATTATACTTCCAATAATTTTTGAATTTCTATTACTTTCACTCATTTTTTATCTTAATAAAGTATTTACTCACGACAGATTGTCATACTGATAAGTAAATCCGTCGGATTTACATAATGGCAATAGATGTGCCAAAGAAAAATGCAAATTAATTGCCTAGTTTTATTTTAACTTTTTTATTGATCAGCTATTGTGGTGCATTGAAGTCATTTCAAAAATCCTTGATAAAATATTTCTATCAATATCTGTAAATTTAAGACCTCTTCTATCCATAACTTTTTCGGCTACTTCAAATGCTTTATCGATCGAATAAACTGAGAAGCCATGTGCACCACCCCACGAAAATGAAGGGACAAAATTTCGGGGAAAACCTTCACCAAAAATATTTACACTTACTCCAACTACAGTGCCTGTATTAAACATCGTATTAATAGCACATTTTGAGTGATCACCCATAAATAAGCCGCAAAACTGTAAACCGGTTTTAATAAATTTTTCTGTTTCGTAATTCCATAACCTTACTTCGGCATAATTGTTTTTCAGATTTGAGTTATTCGTATCAGCTCCAAGGTTACACCATTCACCTATTACGGAGTTTCCAAGAAAGCCGTCATGCGCCTTATTTGAATATCCAAAAATTACTGAGTTATTAACTTCACCACCAACCTTGCAATGTGGGCCAATAGTTGTTGGACCATATATTTTAGTACCAAGCTTTAATGCCGAATGCTCACATAGTGCAAATGGACCACGAACTAAGGAACCTTCCATTATCTCAGAATCTTTTCCAATATAAATGGGTCCCGTCGTAGCATTGAGTGTGACAAATTCTAAACTAGCTCCTTCTTCAATAAAAATATTTTCCTTGCCAAGTAAGTTATTCGTTGAACTGATTGGCTCCGATTTTCTGTTTTTTGTAGCCCATTTAAAATCTGATTCAATAGCTTGACCATTTAGACTGAAAATCTCCCATGGCCAATTGATTTTGACGATATCTTTCTGGTATTCAATTGTTTTATAATTTTTATAAGTATTATAATTGAAGCCTGAGATCTCTTTTTGATCTGTTTTTAAAGCAATTAGTTGCTCGTTTTTTACAAGAGCACTATTGTTTTTTAATTCATTTATAGTATTAGTTAAATCCTCATCTGGGGTTACCGATCCATTAATTAGAATATTGTCTGATTCGGTTATTAAAGGAAACTTGTTACTTAAATAATCTTTGGTTAGGTAAGAAACTTTACTATTTAAATAGTTCTCCCACTTTTCTTTAATGGTGAAAATACCTGTTCTGATTTCGCAAACAGGTCTTGTAAATGTCAGAGGTAATAAATTATCCCAACTTTTATCATCAAATAGAATGTAGTTCATAGAATTAAAATTTAATCTAATCCTGACAAATTTACATAAAAAAAGCTCCACGTTTGCGGAGCTTTAAATTTTATATAAAAGAATAATTATTCTTTACCTTTTTCGATGTGTTTTTTGTACTTGTTCATATACTTATCAACACGTCCTGCAGTATCAACAAGTTTCATTTTACCTGTATAAAATGGATGAGAAGTATTCGATATCTCAACTTTAATTAATGGATATTCGACACCATCTTCCATTTTTATCGTTTCTCTAGTAGCAGTGCATGATTTAGATATAAATGTTTCACCATTCGACATGTCTTTAAAAACTACTAATCGATAATTTTCTGGATGTATTCCCTTTTTCATTTTCAGACTCCTTATATTTTGCTATGCAATTTTATTTCAAACTAATTTGGTTTGCAAAAGTAAATATTGTTATCAAAAAAGCAAAATTAAATCATATTTTTTTTACTTATCCCAAAGAAAACCACTTTTGTAGGTCGTAATTTGATTTTCCTTTCATGCTTTTATGCGTAAATTCGTTAGTGTGTTTGTTATAATCGTACGATTCTGCCCATTTTTTATAATTCTTTGAGATTTCTTCAATAGCATATACAAAATAATCAATTTCTGAATCAAGTGTAGTTGGATGTATTGACCATCGAACCCAGCCTGGTTTTTGAGAAAAATCACCATGATTAATGAGTTTAGTAATCTCGTGTGAATAATCATAGCTTACATCAAGCAGGTAGTGACCATATGTTCCTGCACATGCACAACCACCTCTTACTTGAATTCCATATCTATCACTCAAAATTTTAACTACCAAATTGTAATGTACATTTTCGATATAAAATGACAAAGCACCAATTCGGTCAATAACATTATCAGCCAGAATGCGAACACCAGGAATTGATTTTAGTCCTTTAAATGCTCTGGGTATAAGTTCCTTTTCGCGATCTTCGATGTTTTTAACTCCCATCTGATCTTTTAATTCGAAGGATAGAGCTGTGCGAATTGCTTGTAAAAATCCAGGTGTACCACCATCTTCTCTTAATTCGATATCGTCGATGTATTTATATTCACCCCAGCGGTTTGTCCAATCAACAGTTCCGCCTCCGGGATTATCCGGAGCTTTGCTATTATATAAGCTCGAATCGAAAATGAGTATTCCTGCTGTGCCTGGTCCACCTAAAAACTTATGAGGAGAAAAGAAAATAGCATCCAATTTTTCCATTGGATCTTCAGGATGCATATTTATTTCGGCATATGGAGCCGAAGCAGCAAAATCAACAAAACAAATACCTCCATATTCGTGCATTATTCTTGCCAGTTTATGATAATCGGGTTTTACTCCTGTAACATTCGATGCTGCCGAAAAAGAACCAATCTTTAGTTTCCTGTCTTTATATTTTTCGAGTTCTTTTCTTAGATTTTCAGGATTAACCAATAAGTTTTTATCGGGTTCGATTATAACTACCTCAGCAGATGTTTCGTACCAGGATGTTTGATTCGAATGATGCTCCATATGAGTTATAAAGACTATTGGACGGTCTGTTTCGCGAATACAGTCTTTGTGTTTAAGCATTCCGCATCCTTTAAATCCCATAATGCGTTGCAGTTTATTAATTACTGCCGTCATGCCAAACCCAGCCTGAATAAATACATCATTTGGTGAAGCATTTACATGTTTCTTTATCATTTTTTGGGCATAATGATAACTGTGAGTCATCAATGTACCTGTTTCACTGGTTTCTGTATGGGTATTAGCCACAAAAGGGCCAAATTGTTCGAGCATTTTCCTTTCAATTGGAGCATATAATCGTCCGCTGGCAATCCAGTCGGCATACATTATTTTTTGTACTCCATTAGGTGAGATATAGGTAGAATCTATACCTACAATATTTTTTCGGAACTGCTCGAAATAAGATTCCAACGAATTCATAGTAAATGATTTTTGTATCCGGGAGGTAAAAATAGGACAAAGCTTTTAATATTCCGAAAATAAATTATCTATTCTTTAACATTTTAAAAATATATAACTATCTGAATATTATTGACTAATTATTGTCTTTGAAAGCTGATGGTTGGTAGGGCAAGAAACTTATAAAAAGAGGTAAGTTATAAGGTTAAAGTCTGATTCTAACCTGTGCTTTAATTTCTGACTTAGTATTTCCCTGTATCTCACTTAAACCTGAAGAAATAACATTTAAATCTGAGTAATAGGTCTGAGAATATCGGATCCAGAAATCGATATTCTTTGTAACTGAGTATTTAAGGTTAATATAAAATCGTGTACCTTGTGAATAATAAGCTGGGATTGAGAATGCATAAAGCATATCGCTTTCGTAAGCATAAATACGTGCATTATAAGTGTCTGTGTCAAAAACTGCGAATCGGATATTAGTTGTTAATGGTATTCGAATAAAGCTGTAAAAAATATCCTGATATACTAGGTATCCGTATTCTGACGAATGATCTGCTATTTGATACCGTACAGTTTCGATTCGACTCTTGAGTGAGAGTTGTCTGCTCAATTCATAACTCAAATGATAACGAATCTTTAAGTTCTCTTGTTGAGTCAATTGTTTTAAGCCATCGGTATTGCTTTGGTTAATCTGCTTTTCTTCATACTTAAATAACAATATCATATTTATATTTCTTGAAGGAGTAAATTCAGTTTGAACAAAATAATCATTTCCTTCAGCAGGAGCATCTGAAGATGCACTTAACCATGGAAATTTATAAGTATCGTAATAAGCTGAGATTTTCCATCGTTTAATCGGATAAACTTGAATACCAAAATACAATCCTGATTCGTTATTGGCTTCTGATGATTCAGCAAAAGCATTGCCATAATTAGCTTGGTAATTTTTTTCGTAATACCTGTGTAAAACCGATAATGAAATTTTTGGTGCAACATTTGCCAACATTCCATTTAAAAAAGCCATTCCTCCGTTTTCGCTAATAGCCTCTTCTCCATAAAAACTAAAGCTGCCAAAACCAAAGTAATAATCTAAACTGATATTTGTATTTTGTTTTCCCTGAAAATCAAATTGATTTTGAGGAGTGGTAGTTTTTACCAAATCTGCCCCAAAAAAATAATTTATTCCCGTAACTCCCAGTTTAAATTTCGAATGATTAAAAGTTATGTTTCCTCCAATTATTTGTTCCGAAATCGCTTTTTCATCAATAAGCTCCGATGGTATTGAATGTAATCCTGAGTTTTGGAAGGCCGAAATATTTGCAATTTCATCATCAAGGCTGTCGGTTATGTTAGCATCAATTTTTTTATAGGATGCAAATGCAGAAATGTCGAAACGACCTAATTTAACTGTAGTTCCTGCGCCTCTTAGAAACTCATTCTCGTTAGCAGAAGAATATTTTGATAATCCCTGCGACCTTTTTCTGGTATTTAATACATACGATGATTTACCGGATGACATATCAGACAACAAAACTAGTCCTTGTCCGAATTTGGCCTGAAAATCACCAATAACAATGGTTTTGAAAATGTTAATGTCATTAAGGATCAGATGCCCCGAATAAAAATCAAAGCCATGTGAATTACTTCCGGTAAAAAACTCTTCACCTGCATCTTTTTCGGCAGTTAATCCAAAACTGATAAAGTCTTTATAGTTGTATTTGTATCGGGCATATAACTTATAAGGACTACCCAGATAGCGGGAATTGGGATTTTCTAAAAGAGCCGTATCGCTTATCGAACTATATCCTTTCTGTTCTTCAAGTACATTTTGAGTCCTTATAAAAATCTGATTGTTACCATACTTTAATGCATTTTTCAACTTCATTTGTTGTTTTTGATCAGTTTTTACAACTGTTACAAAAGGCAATAGGAGGTCAATATCTTGCTGGGCAAATCCAAAAACAAGCTGGAGTTCATAAATGCTAAGCATCTCACCATTCTTCTTAATATAATCCTGTAAGCTTTTTATCTGAAAATCATTTAAGATCTGAAGTTTCTCTAACTCTTCTGTTGTAGCCGAGTTTAAATTCAATGGGTTGTTAAGAAAATAATTTAAGTCCTCATAAAGTGAAGTATAATCCAATTCATTATCTGTACTGGATGCAATATTCTCGATTAAATCTTCGATTCCTTGCTTTTTAATTGTTTCCTCCTGTGCAAGCAATCTTATACTGAAAGAAATCATTAAAAGCAGTAAAACAAAACGAATGTACTTGTATGGCATTTTAAAATCCATAACTAAGCGAGAATGATGGTGTAAATCCTAGTGTTTGATGTTTTAAGAATCCAATATGAAGGTTGATATCAGAATAATGAATTCCGATTCCGAAAGAATAATTCGATGGATTTGTTGAAATGCCAGCCTGAATAGAAACCAGATCAATTAATTGGTAATCAATTCCTGCTTTAAATATAGCACGTTGGTCAATATCTTTTTCAGTTTCAATAGCCAGGAATGCTTTTTCTGAAAAGAGGTAGCCAATTCCAGCTTCATAAATGGTTGGTATGGGTTCACTACCCATTTTACTACGTGACGGATTATATACACTTGCACCTATAAAAAGATTTTCTATGGGTTGCGACAGAATGCCAACTTCGAAAGTTACAGCATCTGCAGTTCCATATTCGCCCGCAATTTGAGTATGCAAGTAATTAAGCTTTATTCCTGCTGAAAAATACTCGGTAAATGTTCGTCCAAAAGCAAGTCCTGCTTGCATTTCGTTGTACGCAGAAAAACCATAGTAATCGAAGGTAGCGGCCAGTGTGCCTGTTTTTGTGGGTACTGCAATTCCAATGCCTTGAGAGTTTTGTTCTGATATAAACCCTGAACGATGAAATGCTCCAACAGTAATGTGTTGCAAATATCCTAATCCGGCCTGATTATTATAAATCGACCAAAAATCGGTTAGCGTAACCGAAGTATTCGCCATACCTGAACTCCTTGCTCCAGCAGTAGTGTAGTTAAATTGAGCTTTTGTATTTTGAATAAGCAACAATTGAATAATAATAGAAAAACCTACAATGAGTTTTGCACTATTCATGGATCTGTTTTTAATTATTGCTTAAATATGCTAAATAAAAATATAAAATATTTTACTAGTTTGTTTTAAACTCAAATTTCACTTTCGATAGATCTTCGTTTGCTTTAACGATTTTTGTTTTTAGGTCTTTTTTAAAATCAACTAATGCTTTTTTAAGGATTTCATCGGCTGTAGCAAGAATCTGAACAGCAAGGATTCCCGCATTTTGTGCTCCATCAATACCTACGGTTGCTACAGGTATACCTGGAGGCATTTGAACAATAGCGAGCAAAGAGTCTAACCCATTAAGCGATGCATTTATTGGGACACCAATTACTGGAACGGTTGTCATAGCCGCAATTACGCCTGGTAGATGGGCAGCCATACCTGCTCCAGCAATAATAACTTCAATTCCATTTTCGCGGGCCGATTTGGCAAATTTTTCCACTTCATCTGGCGTACGATGGGCCGATAAAGCATTCATTTCAAAAGGTATCTTAAAATCATTTAGTACTTTTGCTGCTTTTTCCATAATCGGCAGATCTGAGGTGCTGCCCATAATGATACTAACTTTTGCTTTCATAATTATTACAGATTTTACAAATGAAAAATGTAACTTTGTGCATTTATTTCTAACTTCGCAAGATACTTAAAATTGAAATATTTCATACACAATGAAAAAAATAAAACTTAAAGATAAAGAATTTGGAGTTAGCCTTGACTCCGAAGAGATACAAAAAATAATTAAACAACTCGCCCAAAAAATCAACAATGATTTTAAAGACAAAGAGACCCCTTTATTTATAAGTATCTTAAACGGATCTTTTATGTTTACTGCTGATCTTCTAAAACATATCGATTTTAATTGTGAAATTACCTTTCTTAAGCTATCATCTTATCTTGGTACATCAACTACTGGAAATGTAAAAGAATTAATTGGTATTAATGAAAAAATCCAAGGCCGACATGTGATTGTTTTGGAGGATATTGTTGATACAGGAATAACCTTAGAGCAAATAGTACACGATTTAAAAAGACTAAAACCCGCTGATATTAGGATTTCTACTTTTCTATTTAAGCCCGATGCTTATAAGAAGGACATTAAAATCGATTATATTGGAAAGGAAATTCCAAATGACTTTATCATTGGATATGGATTAGATTATGATGGGCTTGGACGAAATCTTGCAGATATTTACACCCTAATTCAATAACAGCCAATCTGGATTATGCTCAATATTATACTTTTTGGACCTCCGGGTGCAGGAAAAGGAACGCAATCACAAATGCTTATCGACAAATATAATCTGGTTCATGTTTCTACAGGTGAGATATTAAGAAAGAATATTGAGAAAAAAACACCACTTGGTATCGAAGCCAGTAAATATATTGATCATGGAAATTATGTTTCTGATGATATTGCTATTCAAATTATTAAGGATGAATTAGCAAAGAATATACCCTGCAATGGATTTATTTTTGATGGATTTCCAAGAACGATTTATCAGGCTGATTTATTCAAAAAGATTCTTTATGACTACCATTCTGAGGTTTCGGTTTTAATCTCGCTCGAAGTTGATGAGGGAAATTTAATTAAGAGACTATTAAATAGGTCAGAGAAATCAAAAAGACCAGATGATACTTGTGAAGAAATAATTAAAAAGAGGCTTACTCTTTACGAAAAGAACACCTTGGTTATAAAAGAATATTATAAAAAATTAAATAAATATCAATCTATTAATGGTTTAGGTGATATTGACAAAATTTTTAGTGATATTTGCAACGTGATAGATAACAATTGTAATAAGTAGAATATGTCGGGATCGAATTTTGTTGATTATGTGAAGATATTTTTCAGGTCGGGTAAAGGTGGCGCTGGATCGCCCCATTTACACCGCGAGAAATTTATAGATAAAGGAGGACCTGATGGTGGAGATGGTGGTCGTGGCGGACATATTATATTAAAAGGCAATGCTCAATTATGGACATTACTCCATTTTAAATTCAAAAAACATATTTTTGCTACAAGCGGTATGGCTGGTGCAGGATGGGAAAAAACAGGCGCTAACGGTAAAGATATTTATGTTGAAGTACCTCTTGGTACTGTAGCAAAAGATGGCGAAACAGAAGAAGTGCTTTTTGAAATTACCGAAGATGGAGAAGAAAAAATATTGATTCAAGGTGGGCGCGGAGGACAAGGGAATGTACACTTTAAATCAGCTACACACCAAACACCTCGATATGCTCAGCCTGGCGAGGATGGAATAGAAGGATGGTATATACTCGAATTAAAAATATTAGCCGATGTTGGATTGGTTGGGTTTCCCAATGCTGGAAAATCTACTTTGCTCAGTGTCGTTTCTGCTGCAAAACCTAAAATAGCAGATTACGCTTTTACAACGCTGGTTCCTAATTTGGGAATTGTTGAGTATCGTAATAATCAGTCTTTCGTTATGGCTGATATACCTGGAATTATTGAGGGAGCTAGCGAAGGAAAAGGTATAGGTTTGCGTTTTCTCCGTCATATTGAACGTAACTCAATGTTATTGTTTATGATTCCTGCTGATAGTAGTCATATTCATGATGATTATAGAACACTGCTTTCTGAACTTGAAAAATACAATCCGGAATTATTAGATAAAAAAAGAATACTTGCGATAACCAAATCTGATTTGCTCGACAAGGAGTTAATTAAAGAAATAAAACAGGATTTGCCCGATATTCCTTATCTTTTTATTTCGTCGATTGCACAAACAGGTATAAAGGAGCTTAAGGATTTAATCTGGAAGGAACTACATTCAAGCTAATATGATTGACTTTCTGACATATTGGGATACACAGTTGTTTATATTTTTCAATGGAATTCATTCCCCTTTTTGGGATAATGTAATGTGGTGGATTTCAGGATCAAAATCGTGGATTCCATTTTACCTGATAATTATTGCTGTAATTATCTACCAAAAGAGAAAAGGAGCAATTTTAGTTTTGCTTTTTATCGCTTTGTTAGTTTTTTTAACCGACCAATCTTCAGTACATCTTTTTAAAAATGTTTTTCAACGATTACGACCGTGTCATACACCCGAATTACAAGACATTATTCATTTGGTAAAGAACAAGTGTGGTGGTCAGTTCGGGTTTGTTTCATCTCATGCATCCAATACGTTCGGTATTGCAGCTTTTTTAGCATTTTTGTTTAAAAACAAAGCCTTTGGAGTGTTTATATTTTTCTGGGCTTTAATCGTTTCGTATAGCCGCATTTATTTAGGAGTGCATTTCCCACTGGATGTATTTTGTGGTGGTTTATTGGGTTTAATTATTGGTTTTGCGGTTTATAAAGCATATTACCTAACAGAAAAAAAAGTGTTTAAACAATCCTGATTTGAGTGTGTTGTTATCATATTAAGATTTTACGAATGCTGTTAATCGAAAGCAATACTACAAACCCTTATTTTAATATAGCTGCTGAAGAATATTTGCTTAAAAATTTTACTGATGATTGTTTTGTCCTTTATCAAAACGAACCTTCTATAATTGTTGGTAAACATCAAAATACTTTTGCAGAAATAAATTATCCATATACAAAAGAAAAGAATATTCCAATAGTCCGACGACTGTCTGGTGGAGGAACTGTTTATCATGACTTAGGTAATCTAAATTTTGCGTTTTTAAAAAATACTGAAAACGAAAAGAACATCGTTGACTTTAAAAAGTATACCGAGCCAATAATTAAAGTCCTCAATCAGCTTGGTGTAAATGCAAAATTCGAAGGCCATAATGATATTAGAGTTAATGGGTTTAAGATATCAGGAAATGCAGAACATGTGTTTAAAAAAAGAGTGTTGCATCATGGAACATTGCTTTTCTCTTCTAATTTAGGGGTTTTAAATGAGGCTATAAAAGCTCCGGTTAATAAGTTTTCAGATAAAGCAGTTAAGTCTGTTCGAAGCAATGTGGCAAATATAAAGGATTACCTTAATAAAGAAATCTCAATTATCGAGTTTAAAAACAGTATTTTTCAGTTGATTAAATACGATTTCATTGATGTTTTACAATATTCATTTAATTCTAGCGATTTAGAACAAATACAAAAATTAATTACAAATAAGTACTCCACCTGGGAATGGACCTTTGGTTACTCACCAGATTATCAATTTACAAGTAAAATTAGAACCGAAACAGAATCAGGAGATGTATTTCTTCAGATAGAAAAAGGGGTAATAAAAACGATACATATTTCTGGAATTTCAGATACTGAGGAGGTTGAAAATTTTTTGGTTGGAGTAAAACATAATGAGAGTATTGTGCGAAAAACGTTAAAAGAAAAGCACTTTCCGAAAGATATTTTTTTTGATATTGAACCCTTAATTAAAGCATTATTTTAGCGATTACTTATTTCCTTTTCTGCCAATGAACAGGCGATTTACATGGGTTTTTCTTAAAATAAATAATCTATGGGTTGACTCTATTTATAAATAGTTGTACCTTTCTATTTAGAAAACTGCCTAATTCTCTTGTTGTTTTTTTCAATTTGTTTTATTTTTTATAAACCTAATATCTTGCGCTATGTATAAAAAATTAGCATTTACCGTAATTATTTTCTTTGTATTAATTATGTCTGGGTGTTCAGATAAGCATAAAAGCAAAGAAAATATGCCACAAACGAAAATTGAAAAACTTCTTTTAAACTATGCTGATGTTAAGCTAAATGCCAATCTTGATGTATTGACTGTAAATCAGAAAAAAATGATTCCGTA
>JAIFLC010000046.1 GCA_020049295.1 Bacteroidota bacterium | reverse complement strand
TGTTCGCTGTTGAGGTTAATGAACTTATTTGAGGAGTGTTTGCATCAATCAATCTTGTTATCGAATTATATGGAAATGCAGCACTTGGATTGCCATTGGCATCTGTTAATCCCACATTACCTAATTGCAATGAGCTTGTTCTGTCTGTTTGTCCTTCTGCCACTGTATATATCGATGTGTACGTATTCCCTCCATCCGAAGTAGTCCAATTTAAGGTACCTCCATTATAACTTGTGCGTGTTATACTTGCTCCTGGCTCTGAACCTGTCGGATCAATCGTAAAGGTTATCGTCTGACCTACTTTTAATATAGTATTATCTAATTCTGCATCCGAAAATACATCGGTTATTACCGGTAAATTCGCATCTATTGTTTTTTTAACAACAACATCGAAAGTATCGCTTGAATTTCCAGCAGCATCGAGTACATATACGTTGGTAAAATCTAAAGATTCAAGTTGATCAGGCTGTCCATTTTCTACGATATAGGTTCCTGTATATATATCACCAGTCCCATCAGCTGTCCAATTTAATAATCCGGTATTATAAGTTGATGGGGAAATTATTAACCCTGTCTCTGATCCTACAATATCAATTGTAAAAGTTATCGATTCTCCAATTTTTAATGTACCAGCAGTATTCCCAGTGGTAGTTAATGTATTAATCTGTGGAGTATTTGCATCAATCCCAGGACTTTCTGATTCTGTACTTGTATTATAAGCAGTATTAGCATTGCCATAAGTATCTATTAATTTAATTGCAATTGGTAAAGGGTCAGTTGAATCATCAATATCATTATCACCTTCGTTAACCCAATAATTAAAATAATAAGATCCATCGCCATTAGAAATCAAACTATCTTTATGAACAACTATATCATTAATACCTAAATAATCACCTAGAAGTCCTATTTCATTATTTTTTGTTAAAATATTCACTATTATTTTTTCGCCAACAATAACAGTAGTTAAATCTGTTGGAATAAAGCTTACACTTTGAATTGCAGGAGGAGCATTATCAGGGGCAGTAAATGAAGCAAAATCGCTAAGAATAGCTCCTGAATGAGATGCATCACGAACATCTTCATTACCTCCATCATTGGTATATCTAAAATAAATCGGTCCATTGCACGAGGCTAGTTGGTTAGTAAAAATAAGACTTATGTATTTATCATCACTCACATTTACATTAGCCAGATGTGTAACAGCTGTATTTATACTATTCACAGTCTCAAATGTTCCAAATAATGGATCAAGGGAAAACTGCCAATCATCTTTTGAATCAGCAGTATGAATTATATCTGAATCATCAATATCTGTTGAGAACTCAATTTCAACTGTGCCATAATAACCATCGCCATCACCATCAACAGCAACTGCATTAACAATAGTAATTTGTGAAAAAGCACTGCTAGTTATTAATACTAACAAACCACAAACTAAAAATTTAAATACTATTTTCATATCTCGGTTTTTTTCTTTCATGCATTAAAAAACAAATTACAAAAAGAGCTATAAAGCCCCATCTTTGTTAAGTTTCATCAAACAAATCATATAATTAGCTCCTTGTCCAGATTTGCCGACCATAATATATCCTCCTTCATTCGTGTTATCAATAGATGTCATTACCTGATCATCGTATCCTCCAAAAAATTGTTCTTTTAAAACATTTCCATTTTCGTCTGTTTCGATAAAATAGGCAGCGTTTTTTTCTGAAAGGGTTTTATTTCCTACAATAGTATAATTACCCCAGTGTTCAATAACGTCATATCCATATCCGTAATCACTTGATTCGGCTCCTAAACTTACTTCAAAATCAATTGTATGAATATCCTCCTGAACTTTGGCCATGTATACTTTTGAATTGGTGGAAGAAACACCTTTAGATCCGACAATTATATATCCACCAGCATTAGCATGAATAATTGAATTTCCTAAATCAGAAAAAGTTCCACCATAAGTCATTTTATCAGTTTCGTTACCTTCGCCATTTGTTTCAATAAGTATTATATTATTCCCTAATTGTCCGGGCTCTGAAAAACTATTTGTTGTACCTATTATAATATATCCAAATGAAGTTACTAGTAAATCATTTCCATATTCATCTCCTGCCCCACCAAATGAATTTGACCATAAAACATTACCAGAGGTATTTATCTTTGCTATGTAAATATCTGCTTTCCCTGCAGGATTTCCGTTTACATCGTTTGGTTCGGTTGTACTTCCGCAAATAACATATCCATCTGTTACAGCAATAATTGAGTTACCTGTTTCATCAAATACCCCACCAATCTGTTTATCCCATTGAACCTCACCATTCTGGTCTATTTTAACAACATAAATATCCTTCTCATTGGTTTCATCGGTAATTGTGCCAACCAATATATAACCATCATCAGTTACTAAAACTTTATTCCCCGCATCATCGTCTGGTCCACCAAAGGTTTTATCCCATACTTTATTTCCATATTTATTGGTTTTCATAAATATGATATCTTTTCCACTATCAAGTGAAACTGTTGTTGTTCCAACGATAATGTATCCATCGCTAACTTGTTTAACATCCCTGCCTTCATCGAAGCTCCATGATCCATATAGTTTTATAAATGAATCAGCCTGTTCAGATGAAATTTCAGTATTATCACAGGTAACTAGAAATAGGCCTAACAAAGCAATCAGGAAAGATCTAATTAATATTATACATGAACTTTTTCTCATAACATTATTATTTACGCTTTTCGGTAGTTTTATAAAATGACCAAACATATCCTACGGAGAAAGTGAAGTTATTCATAGCAAAATCGTTATCAACATACATATAACTCAAATTATTTTCTAAGTTGGTATATCTTTCATCACTATTTACAGAATTAAGAAATCCAAGGTAATATCTAAAATCACCCATAATATAACCACCATTTTTAATCTTATATTTAACTCCACCGCCTATTATCCCTGAAAAATTATAGGTATTTCGACTACTTGTTATATCAATTTCGGCACTTTTAATATCTTCTAATCCGGTAAAAATTTCATTATCAAGTATTAATTTAGCCGAGGAACTCATTAAATATCCAACACTAAATCCTGCTCTCAAATAAGGGTTAAAACCTCCTAGTGTATAAGCAAATTCATACGTTGCTGTAAGAGGTATATCAAAACCAGATTGGGTTTCCTGAAAAATAGTTTTTGAGTACGTTGTGGTTTTATTTACAAATTCATATTTACTAGATTTGTAAAGCACATCAAGGTTTATTTCAATGTTGTCATTAATATATCTTTTTATTTGTAATCCACCCTGAAAACCCATTCCTAAAACCGAATATTCTCCATTGTAATCATCCGTATTACTAACACCATAAGGCTCTATAAGTCTTACATATGAATAATTACCACCGATTAACAATCCAATCGAATATAACGGTATCGTCTTAAAAGATTTGTACATATAGGTAAATTCCACTGGATCGTTCGCTTTAATTTCATATTCAGGAAATTTTTTAAGGAATTTCTTCATTGTGCTTTTTGCCATCTCCTGATTATCTTCAAATAAATAAGTTATTATCAAAAGTTTATATGCCCGAGCAAGTTCATCGCCAGAAAATCCCTTATTTACACATGGATTGAGCATCGAAGGAATCGAATCCAAAACTCCGAGATCGTATTGGTTCTGTGCTTCTTCAAGTTTAAAAGCACAATTTTCCTGACCTTTGCTTGTTTCCACAGAAAATAGAAAGAACAACAAGCCCAGCCAAAAAATGAAAATCGGAATTTTATTAGTATTAGAATGTGATTTCATATATAAATTAATTTGCTAATTCTGATAAGGTTTTTTCGTATTCAACATCTTTTGCAACAAACACATTCCATTCATCAACAGTCATGTTTCTTTCCAAAAAAGTTTTTACATCTTTTGCCATTTGTTCAGTTGTTGTTGACCATACCAATATTCTTTCTTTCTGATTACTTGATGTAACAAGTCTCTTTCCATCGGGGCTAAAGGCTATTGATAATACCCATGACTCGTGATCAGTTAAAACAACAGGCTGATTATTGATGTTTTCACAGTCCCACATGCGGACAGTTCCATCGAGACTCGATGAAGCTACTAAATTATCCTCTGGACTGAAATCGATATCGTATATTCTTGATCTGTGTCCTTCAAGAGTTTCTAAGAGTGTATAGTTTTTTGTATCCCATATTTTCACGTTACCCTTTGAATCACCACTTGCAAACCAACTTCCACTATGATTGAATGCCAATGCTGTAACAGCATTTTTACCTTCTTCAAACACAGTTCGAGCAATTGCTTTTCCTTCTATATCAAATAATACTATTTTACCATCCTGTGTAGCTATTGCAAGGTATTTATTATCTGGAGAGATTTTGATTGCATTTACTTTTGATTCTATCTGTACTAAAACCTCACTTGTTAAAGTATTCAAATCCCATTTACGAATTGTTTTATCGTTACTAACCGAAACGAAAAACTTGCTATCGCTAGAAACAGATAATGCAACTATTATAGATGTATGCCCAACAAGATCTTGCTTTAAGGAAACACTATTTGTTAAACTAAACAACTGTATTTTTGAATCATCAGTACCGCAAATCATATATTTTGCATCTGGAGTAACAACTAATGCTCTTTGTACAAATGGATTTTCGATTATGGTATCGAAAGGCATTTTAAGGTTTTCGATATTCCATTTTAAAATTTTCCCATCTCCACCGGTACTAAACAAATTATTTGTTCCAGGAATAAATGAAATGTCCATAACCGAACCGGTATGTCCATTTACAGCATTAAATTCATGTCCTTTAAATGCTTTAAGCGCATAATATAATCCAAGATAAACATCAGGGTTATGCTTTTGCCCTTCGAAATTAGCATTAAATTGATATGCCTGATAAGCAACCAATCCTTTTAATTGTGTATTATCGACAATCTGTTGAGATTTTACCGCCATACTCTGCGAAATAGAAAGCATACGCCTGCGGAATGCTTCTTGTCGTGCTTTTTCTGCCTCTACTGTTTGTGTTCTTGCTTCCTGGGCATTTAATTCAGCTCTTGATCGCTCATTATCTGCTATCTTCTGGTTTTCCAGGGCTTTTAATCTTTGTTTTTCGGCATATTCTGCATTACGAACTGCCTGTAGTCTTTGTTCTTCAGCAAATAAACGAGCCTGTTCTGCTGCTTCTTTCTCTTCTAGTGCTTCTTTTTCTTTATCTTTTGCAAGCTTGGTCTGTTCTTCAGCATACACTTTTCTCTCTTCAGCAATTACTTTCTGCTCTTCAGCTTTTTTTCGTTCTCTATCCGCTTCTACTTTCAACGATTGTGAATAAAGGGTTAATGCCACTGCGACAATTGCAGCGGATCCCAATATTATAGCAAATACCTTTGTACGGCGTAATTGTCTTTTCTGAAGTTTTACTTTGTTTTCTTCTTCGGCTTTAAACTCTTTATCACTTGTCTCAAGATACACCATTGCTCGTTCAAATGCAGGGTTATATCGTTGAGCCCATGAAAGGGTAGGTTTTTGTTTTTCGCGCCAGTTTAGTGCCAACTGCAAATCAGGTGGTCGCCAAAGGCCAGTTTTTCCTAGCTGAAACATTTCCGATGCCTCGGATAAGCGCATGTACATTTGAACGGCGTTCCATTCTTCTTCGACCCAAACCTTTAGTTTATTCCAAATACGCATTAAACTTTCGTGAGATAAATCGATAATGCTATCCGCATTCAGATTTACTTCATAGGAGGGTGAAATAAAAGATCTGCCTAATGCCCTAAAAGGTTCCACAACTTTTATAACATCTTCAATATCAGCCTGGGCGATAGAAGCTATATTTCTTATGCTTGTAGGATGGCGTATTCCACGATTATCATTACCTTTTTCAGTAATGGTTTTAAACATACTTTCGCAAACCCATTTCTGGCTTTCTGCTAATTCATCAAAAGCTTCATTAGCATGTTCTGAAAGAGCCTTTTCCATTTTACCAATAGCCTCATAATCAGAAATACCAATGGGTTGGTTTATATCCGAATGTTCAGTCCAATAATCCCAGGTACGCATTAATGCGTGCTGTAATATGGGTAATTGATCAGGGTTATCACCAACCTCGTTTAGAAGTAGTTGAACTAATTGAGGTTCAATTTCAGCTCCGCCAACTGCCACTGGTCCTTCAACTGCTTTCTTAAAATCTTCACGAGTCATTTGTGGAACAAGGTAGTTCGAATCATTAATTAGTTCTGTCAACTCATGAAATTGCGAGCATTCACCAATAAAGTCTGACCGCATGGTTAGAACAATATATATCGGAATATCCTTTGCCTTATTAGCAGAAACCAGTAATTTTACAAATGCCTCCGATTCGTTGTAGGTTGACAAATCTTTTCGGCTGCTTTTATATCTAAAAAGTTCTTCGAACTGATCGACAATAATAAGAATATTTTCTCTGCTCAGATCAAAAGATTGTTTTATGGTTTCTACCAATCCTAATGAACTGCTTCGTAATAAAGATGTACTAAACTTTTGTTTAATAAAATCATCTGCGGATTCTTTTGAACCAGAGCTTTCTTTGATAAGCGCAGCAGACAAGTTTTCTATTGGAGAATTTCCTGGTCGCGTAGTAATTATTCGCCATGATGAATTTCTATCACCAATAAATCCACCGTACAAAACAGGTACTAATCCACAATAAATCAATGATGATTTACCACTTCCTGATGCACCAATTACTGCAACAAATTTCTCGTTGGATAATTTATTTAATATTTCTTCGCTTTGTCCTTCGCGGCCAAAGAATAGGTGACTTTCTTCAATTTTAAATGGTCTTAAACCAGGAAATGGATTGAATAATTCAT
>JAIFLC010000054.1 GCA_020049295.1 Bacteroidota bacterium | reverse complement strand
AAAAGTAAAAAGTTGGTACTTTAAATTTTCAATTTGTCCAGGAATAAAATAAGGATTTTGATATTTTTCTTTGTATTTACGAAGTCTTTCAACTTCTATTAAACTATCACGCAAAATCAATGTTGTATTAAATGAACTTGCTTCTTTTATAAAATTTGTTTCCACTTTTTTTTCTTTCATTAAAAATGGAAGAATAATATTTAGAGTTAGAGTTGAAAGGATTAAAATTATCAGTACAATAATACCAATTCTCTGATTTCTAGAGAAATACAAAAAATCTTTCCACATAAAGTAATATTTAGATGTAAAAACAAATTATTTTATTACAAAAATAATAAAAATTTTTATAACATTAAAAATATTAGGAATTAGTTTGTAAATAGTAATAAAAATAATTTTCAATTAATTAGCTTTTATTGCTAATGTTTTATTTAATGCCATCAGATTTAAAAAATCAATTTATGAGATAGCTAATAAGATAAAAACAACTAACTTTGTTGAAAAATTAGAATTATGGAATTAATAAATAAATACTTTCCAAACTTAACATCTACTCAAAAGTCTCAATTTGAGTCACTTTACAACTTATATTTGGAGTGGAATGAAAAAATAAACGTTATTTCGCGTAAAGATATTGTAAATTTATATGAGCATCATGTATTACATTCATTAGCAATAGCAGAAGTTTTGAATTTTCAATCGGGAACGACTATCTTAGATGTAGGTACAGGTGGTGGATTTCCAGGAATTCCATTGGCAATATTATTCCCTGAGTCAAAATTTGTATTGATAGATTCCATCGGTAAAAAGATTAAAGTTGGAACCGAAGTTTCAAATGCTATTGACTTAAAAAACATATCATTAAAGCATTTACGGGTTCAAGAAGAAAAAGATAAATATGACTTTGTAGTAAGTCGTGCAGTTATGCCACTAGATGATTTAGTAAAGCTGGTAAAAAAGAACATAAGTAAGAAACAAATAAATGCTATGCCAAATGGATTAATCTGTTTAAAAGGTGGTGAATTACATCATGAGATTATTTCATACAAAAATATAGCTCAAATATACGAAATAAGTGATTATTTTCAGGAAGAGTTTTTTAAGACCAAAAAAGCGGTTTATGTTCCGCTATAAATTAATTATTTTACTATTTAACATTACAAAATGACGATTAAAACATTTACATTCAACCCTTTCCAAGAAAACACTTATTTAGTTTATGACGATACAAATGAAGCAATGATTATTGATGCTGGTTGCTTGTTTGATAAAGAAAAACAATTGATAAAAAGCTTTATTACAGATAATAACCTCATTTTGAAACGTGTTATTAATACGCATTTACATCTTGATCATCAATTTGGAAATAAATTTCTATTTGAAACATATGGATTGGCTCCAGAAGCATGTATTGAAGATGAATTTTTGCTAGATAATGTTATTAGTCAAGCTCGTTCTTTCGGATTAAGTATTGATGAAACTGCTCAAAGAGTTGGTCATTATATTACAGAAAACCAAGAGATTACATTTGGGGAATCATGCTTTAAAGCTATTCATGTTCCAGGTCATTCGCCCGGAAGCATGGTTTTTTATTCAGAAAAGGAAGCAGTTGCTTTTGTTGGAGATGTATTATTTAGAGGATCTATAGGTAGAACTGATTTATCAAAAGGTGATTACGCAACTTTAATAACAGGAATTACAAAAAAATTACTAACCCTCCCCGACTCTACTGTAATTTACTCTGGTCATGGACCAAATACAACAATTGGGAACGAAAAAATTAACAACCCGTATCTTTAATTACATATAGATACTATTTTCTAGAATAAATTGATTTACAGAAGGATGTAGCCACTGGCTTACATCCTTTTTCTGTGCGATGAATTCACGAATTTGAGTGGATGATACATCAAAAAAAGGTGAATCAAGTAGAGTCATATCTGGGTATAATTCTGAGACATTGTTATTTTGAAATCCTAACCTTGGGTAAACCAACACAGGATATTCTTTTAATAGTTGTTGGTAATTTTTCCATTGATCAAAAACCAAAGCATTATCGCTTCCAATGATTAAAATGAATTGATAATCAATATATTGATTTGACAACATATGTAGTGTATCAATAGTATATGAAGGAATTGGCATGGTAAATTCAATGTCGGATGCTTTGAAATTATTGTTGTTTTTAATTGCTAGCATCAACATGTCTAAACGTAAATACTCATCAATAAGAAGGTAGGAGTTTTTGAGAGGATTACAAGGTGAAACCACAAACCAAACTTCATCAACAAGTTGTTTATCAATTATATAGTTAGCTATTTCAATGTGGCCTATATGAATTGGATTAAATGAGCCTGAATAAATGCCAACTGTTTTTCCTTTTTTTAAATCAGTTATTTCCGTTTTCATGGTAAATAATAAATCTAATTTTTTAGAAAATTACGTATTGCTTTTTCAGCCTCAGCTTTAGCAATGTCTAAATCATCATTTACAATTACTAAATCGAACTTTGGAGAAAAGGTCATTTCAAAATTTGCTTTGTCAATTCTTTTTTTTATCATTTCTGGTGAATCAGTTCCACGATTTATTAATCGATGATTTAAAACTTCAATGCTAGGTGGTGCAACAAAAATTGATAATGCCCTATCTGAAAATTCATTTTTAATATTTAATCCACCTATTACATCTACATCAAATACTATGTTTTTTTTTGCTAGAGAAATGCGATCAATCTCACTGCGAAGTGAACCGTAAAAACATCCTAAATAAACTTCTTCGTACTCTAAAAGTTCATTATTTGCAATTTTATTTTTAAATTCTTCGGATGTAAAGTAGTAATAATCAACACCATCTACTTCATTGCCGCGCGGTTTTCTACTTGTTGCTGAAATTGAAAATTCCAGATCTAAATTACATTTCAATAAATGCTGTACTAGCGTACTTTTTCCTGCTCCCGATGGAGCAGAAAAAATTATTATTTTACCAAAAGACATATATATTTTATTTTTTCAATTTTACATATTTCTAAAATTGAAAACATTTACCTATTTTTTTGAACAAAAAATATTTTAAAATAGATATTTATATTTTCAATTTTGAAAAAACTATAACACATTTAACACTTGTTCTTTTATTTGTTCTAAATCATCTTTCATTAATACTACAATTTTTTGCATTTCGCTATTATTAGCTTTCGAACCTAAGGTATTTACCTCTCTACCAATCTCTTGCGCAATAAACCCTAGTTTTTTTCCAGGTGATTTTTCAAGTAGCATTGTTTCGCTAAAATAATTAAGGTGATTTTTCAATCGTACCTTTTCTTCGTTTACATCAAGCTTTTCAATATAAAAAATCAATTCTTGTTCCAACCTATTTTTATCGAAATCTATTTTATCAGAAATTGCGAGTAAGTTCTCTTCCAATCTTACTCTTATTTTTTCAACTCTTTCAGCTTCAAACGGAGCAGTTTGTTCTAATAATTCTGCAATATGGTTTATTTTATTAACAAACACATTTTCTAAGGACTTTCCTTCCTGAATGCGAAAACTTATGAGTTGATCTATCGCAACATTCATTGTTTTACGAATTTCTTGCCATTCAGTCTCGTCAAGCTCTATATTTTCAGTTTTCATAGTATCAGGGAGGCGGAGCAATATTTCAAACCAGTTTGTAGGAATTTCTATTCCGGTATTTTCAGATATTGACTTAATTTGCTTATAGTATGCTTCAATTACCGATTGATTTATTTGTGTTACAGCCTCTTTACCCGAGTTGTCAACATACAATGATAAATCAATTTTTCCCCTTTCTAATTTTTGAGAAAGTTCATTACGAATCTCAATATCTTTTTCGCGATAGAGACCTGAAATTCGAGTAGAAACATCCAATTGCTTGCTGTTAAGCGATTTAATTTCTACAACAATTTTTTTATTTCCGTATTCACATGTTGCTTTTCCAAAGCCAGTCATTGATTGAATCATTACTATTTCTGATGTTTTAAATTTATTAATGGTAAATTTAATAGAAGCTCTATTTTTATATTCAAAGATACAAAAGTAGCATTTTTATTTCAAACAAATGATTAAATATAATACACTACTAATTTAACTCTAAAACACTCATTTTTATGATAAATGATAAAATAAATGAAGCATATAATTTCAATTTTACAAAAAATGTTGCTACATTTGCAAAGTGATTCTCACATTTTCTTAAATAATACAATGCATTAATTTTAAGCTTGTTGATTCGATGCAACAGGCTTTTCTATAATCTAAAATTGAAATATTAATACCAAATATATTTTTAAAATGGAAAAAACCAAGAAGTTTCTATTAACTGAGAAAGAATTACCAACAAAATGGTATAACATTGTTGCAGACATGTCAACAAAACCTTTACCAATGTTACATCCAGGTACAAAACAAGCTATCAAAGTAGAGGATTTATATCCTTTATTCGCAAAAGATTTGGCAGAACAAGAGATGAACCAAACTGATGAATGGATAGATATTCCAGAAGAAGTAAGGGAAAAATTAAAAATTTATCGTCCTACCCCACTTGTACGTGCTTACAATTTAGAAAAAGCATTAGATACACCTGCACATATTTACTTTAAAAATGAAAGTGTTAGCCCTGTAGGTTCACATAAATTAAATTCGGCATTAGCTCAAGCCTATTATTGTAAAAAAGAGGGAACTACAAACATTACAACCGAAACAGGAGCTGGTCAATGGGGTACTGCTTTGTCGTTTGCAGCCAAGGCATTTGGACTTGAATTGGCAGTTTACATGGTAAAAATAAGTTATGAACAAAAGCCTTACCGTCGTTCATTAATGCAAACTTGGGGCGCTCAAGTGATTGCTTCTCCTAGTATGTCGACAAAAGCTGGTCGTAAAATAATTACCGAACACCCAAATTATCAAGGAAGTTTAGGAACCGCAATTTCGGAAGCTATTGAACTTGCTATGAGTACACCAAATTGCAAATACACCTTGGGAAGTGTGTTGAATCATGTATCATTACATCAAACAATTATAGGACTTGAAGCCGAAAAACAAATGGAAATGGCTGGAGAATATCCTGATGTGGTAATTGGTTGCTTTGGAGGTGGATCAAATTTTTCGGGTATTTCTTTTCCTTTTATGCGTCATAATATCAAAGAAGGAAAGAAAACCCGTTTTGTTGCAGCAGAACCTGCCTCCTGTCCTAAATTAACTCGTGGAAAATTTGAGTATGATTTTGGAGATGAAGCCGGCTATACACCATTATTACCAATGTTTACTTTAGGGCATAACTTTGCACCTGCAAATATTCATGCTGGAGGTCTTAGGTATCATGGTGCTGGCACTATTGTTAGTCAGTTAATGAAGGATGGATTAATGGAAGCTGTTGATATTGAGCAATTAGATTCATTTAAAGCTGGTGTATTATTTGCGCAAACTGAAGGAATTGTACCAGCACCAGAATCAGCACATGCAATTGCTGCTGCGATAAATGAAGCGTTGGAATGTAAAAAGAATGGAACAAAGAAAACTATTCTTTTCAACTTATCGGGTCATGGATTGGTTGATATGACAGCATACGATCAGTATTTAGCTGGTGATTTAGTTAATCATTCATTATCAAACGAAGATATCGAAAAAAATGTAAAGCAATTAGAACATTTAGTATAAATATAACAAAATAAATATATAAATAAAAAGAGGCTTAATGCCTCTTTTTATTTATATATTTGTCACTTTTTCTTTTTTGTAATCAATGTTCGTGATTAATCTCAAAGAAGTGTCTTTTGTTAAATAACTCCAACCCCAATTGAAAAATATTACAATCTTATTTCGAACACTTAAAATAAGCATTAAGTGTAAGAACATCCAAATATACCAAGCCAGAGCACCATGGAATTTTAATAGAGGAAATTCAACAACAGCCTTATTTTTTCCAATTGTTGCCATCATTCCTAAATCATTATATTCATATTCAATGGGTTGATATTTGTTATTTTTCAACGATTTAAGAATATTTTTTCCCAATGTTTTTGCTTGATTTATTGCCACATTAGCAACCTGTGGATGGCCATTTGGAAATTTAGGTGTTTCCATGTAAGCAATATCACCCAATGCATAAATGTTTTTAAAATGCTTTAGTCTATTTTGTCTATCAACAACATACCTGTTTTTGAATATATCTTGCTTCTCTAAGCCACTAATAATATTACCAATAACACCGGCAGCCCAAATTACATTTTTAGTTGGAATAATTTCACCAGTATTCAAAACTGCACTATTTCCATCATAAGAAACAATTAAGGATTCTGTTTTAACAATGACACCCATTTCTTCAAGATATTTTCTTGATGCAATTCTAGATTCTTTGCTCATATTATTGAGCGTGTGCTTACTTCCTTCTAATAAAATAATATTAAATTTAGAAACATCAATATTGTGATAATCTTTTGGAAATATGTTTTTCTTTAGTTCAGCAAATGCACCAGATAGTTCAACACCAGTTGGTCCAGCACCTACTATAACAATATTCATCCAAGCCTGTTTATCTTCAGGTCTAGCAAAAATTTCCTTTTCAAAACTAAATAGAATTTTATTACGAATATCAATTGAATCTTGAGTTGTTTTCATCGAAAATGCATTTTCGCTGATCTCTTTATTCCCAAAAAAATTTGTTTTGCAACCAGTTGCAATTATTAAGTGATCATAAGTGATTGTACGATCATAAGCTGTCATAATTTTCCTTTGAGTTGGATCAATGTTTATTATATCCGCCATCCTAAAATCTACAGTTTTACTTTTTTGAAATATCTTCCGAAAAGGAAACGATATGCTTGATGGTTCCAATCTACCGCTAGCAACTT
>JAIFLC010000132.1 GCA_020049295.1 Bacteroidota bacterium | reverse complement strand
TTATTGTATCAATTGCAATCGCGGTTTTACCAGTTTGTCTGTCGCCAATTATCAACTCTCGTTGGCCCCGACCGATAGGAATCATTGCGTCTATTGCTTTGATACCAGTTTGCAGTGGTTCACTTACAGGTTGACGATAAATAACCCCTGGAGCTTTTCTTTCTAAGGGCAACTCGTAGGTCTCACCTTTAATTGGCCCTTTGCCGTCAATTGGTTCTCCGAGCGTGTTTATGACACGCCCAAGCATACCTTCACCAACTTTGATTGAGGCAATTCTTCCTGTACGTTTTACACGATGTCCTTCTTTTACCAGCTCAGAACTTCCAAGCAATACGGCACCCACATTATCTTCTTCAAGATTTAGTACGATACCCATTACGCCTGTTTCAAATTCGATCAACTCATTTGATCTTACATGATCTAGGCCGAAGATGCGAGCTATTCCGTCTCCTACTTGTAGAACGCTTCCAACTTCTTCAAAATCGACCTGCTGTTTTATTCCGGCAAGTTCTTTTCTGAGTAGATCAGATATTTCGGAAGGCTTAATTTCTGACATAAATTCTTTTTTTAAAGTACTTTTTGGTCTTGGGCTAGTGCTTTTTTAACCTTCGCCAGTTGTCCCGAAACGCTTAAATCAATCAACATCCCTTCCACCTCAACAATAAAACCCCCAATTAAATCAGGAATTAGTTTTATTTCAATTTGGGGTGTTTTATTAAATTTTTTGGAAACAAAAGAAAGTATTCTATTTTTTGTATCCTCTGACAAATCTACTGGTGTTTCAACTACTACTCTAACTAATCCTTTGTTCTCTCTATAAATCTTTCTATAAACTAAAAGAGCATTTTTAATATATGACTCTCTTCGTTTTTTTACCATAAGATTTATGAACTTAATTAGAATAGGATGAACTTTCCCAGTAAAAATTTTTGAAATAATTCGTTCTTTTTCACTCGGCAAGATTACCGGATTATTCAGAATAAGAAACAAATCTGACGAAGAGTCTAAAATATCTGAAACAATACCTGTATGATTGTATACTTCCTCATCAACTTTTTCTGATTTTGAGAAATCATACAATGCTTTTGCATAACGAACCGATATCCGCCCAGTATTCATTTTTAATTATTAGTTTTTGGTCGAAATTTCAGCAAGCAACTCTTTAAAATATTCTATTTGCTTTTCTTTGTCAGCAAACTGCTTGCGTAAAACTTTTTCTGTTATCTCCAAAGCAAGTTTTGATGCAATAGTAGCAAGTTCTTTCTGAGCATTTTCTTTCTCTTGCAAAATCATTATTCTTGATTTGTCGATAATCTTTTGTGCTTCGGCCTGAGCGTTAACTTTTGCCTCTTCAACAATTTTATCCCTCAGGGTTTTAGCTTCTTTTAAAGCCAACTCCCTCTCCGCTCTTGCTTTATCTGCAAGTTCCTCGTTATACGTTTGAAGACGTTTTATTTCATTACGTGCTTCTTCTGCTTGTCTTAAAGATTTGGAAATTGTTTCTTCACGACTTTTTAGTCCTTGCATAATTGGTATCCATGCGAACTTTTTAAGTACGAATAGAACCAAGCCGAATGAAATCAACATCCATACTACCAGACCATAATCAGGAGTAATTAATCCC
The DNA here is from genome assembly GCA_020049295.1 of Bacteroidota bacterium. Taxonomy (GTDB): domain Bacteria; phylum Bacteroidota; class Bacteroidia; order Bacteroidales; family UBA12077; genus UBA12077. The sequence continues at coordinate 5,247 of JAIFLC010000132.1, read as the reverse complement.
ATAGGATAAAGTATTAATTTTTATAGGAAAAGAACTAGCGCACAAATAATGATTGCAAAAAATGCAACTCCTTCAATTAGAGCGGCAGATACAATCATATTCGATCTGATATCTCCAACAGCCTCAGGCTGACGTGCAATAGATTTTAGCGCTGACGAACCAATATTTCCGATTCCAATACCAGCAGCAAGAGCAGCAATACCTGCACCAAGTGCAGCACCTAGTTTTGCGACAGATGCACCAGCGGCAACTTGAAGAAGAATAAGTAGTGTAGTCATAAATCCAGTTTTTATGTTTAATAAATTAATGATGTTCTGCTGTAGCCATTCCAAAATAAATGGCAGATAATAATGTAAAAACGTATGCTTGTATTAGTGCAACCAATAACTCTAAAAGTGTCATAAAAAAAGCAAACGAAACGCTTATTATTGAAATGCCATAACCCGCCCACATGTTTAATGCTCCAAAAATAAATATCAAACTAAAGAAAACAATGGCGACCATATGACCAGCAAGAATGTTTGCAAAAAGTCGGATCATTAAAACAATTGGCTTGGTAAAAACGCCTGTAAGCTCAACAACGGGCATAATAGGAATTGGAAATTTAAGAAACCAAGGTACTCCTGGTGCATTAATTATTTCCTTCCAGTAATGTTTATTTCCGTTTATAGTTGTAATTACAAAAGTAAATAAAGCCAGTACCATTGTAACAGCTATATTTCCTGTAACATTTGCTCCGCCAGGAAATATTGGTATTAGGCCCATCATATTGTTAATCCAAATAAAAAAGAAAACAGTTAACAAGAAAGGCATAAAACGCGCATAATGCTTTTCTCCAATTGACGGAATTGCTATATCATCTTTAATAAATAGAATAATTGGTTCAAAAAGATTTTGCATTCCGGTGGGCGCTTTATCAAAACCTTTTTTATATTTTCTTCCAATGCTGATAAAAATCCAGCAAATTAATATTGAAGCAATAAATATTGATAGTACTAATTTTGTTATTGAAAAATTATATGGTAATGGGTTTTCTTCTAGAACTTCACCGTTTGATCCTAACTCTACAATCTTGCCCTTATATTTACCTTCGTGCTCCCATTTGAATCCTCTATAAGGTTCCTTTCCGTGATGAAATTTGCTTGAGAGAAAAATATTTAGCCCTTTTTGCTCACTATACAAGATTATGGGTAAGGGTATTGCTATGTGGTTGTGCCCAATTGTTACAATGTGCCATTCATAAGAATCTCCAATGTGTTCAAATATAAATTCAACAGTATTGAATTTTTCTTTTTTACCTTCCTCTGAAGTTGATAAAGAATCCCGTTTCTCTTCGGTTGAACCCAAAACAGAATTGAAACTACCACAGCAGATTATTCCTGATAAAAGTATCCCGATGAATATGCTTCTTCTCACGCTTAGAAAGTTTGTCGTAAAGTTATTAAGTTTTAGATTCTGATGATTCGCTTTTCGATTTTTTCTTAAAAAAGTTCAGAATTCCTACTATTTCCTGAGTCAGAAAAACCAAGTAGACTATCAAAAATGTTGATAAAAAAGGAATTGCATGTTCTTTGTTAAATATAAGAAATCCCAAAATAAAAAATATACTTCCCAATAGTTTAACAGTTGTACATAATAAATACCTATTAGAAAACTTTAGAAGAGTTGAATCTCCTGCGTTAACTAAAAATTTAAAGATTATAATATTGATAATACCAAAAACAAGGGGAAGAAAACCATATAATAACAAAAATTTTGAAGGAAAATAAAACTGAAATATTGAAACACATAAAGCAGTGGAAATAAATATTATGATAATTGTTTTATAAATAAACTGTTTTAACATTTCCACGTTCATTAAGGTTATAGTTTTTCTGTGCTCTTGTCGTTTTCTGAAGTCATATTGCAATAACCCGTAAATTTTGAGCCAGGTTCAATGGCTAACTTTGAGGTTGTAATATCTCCATTTATTTTCGCTGTTGATTTTAATGATAGCAATTCAACGACAATTACCTTTCCGTCAATTATTCCAGAAATATCAGAATTCTTGCAACTTACCTCTCCTTTAATGCGACCAGTTTCTCCAATAACAACTTTTCCTTTAGAGGAAATGTTGCCCGTAAGGTTTCCGTCAATTCTTAAATCACCGCTGCAAGTTATGTCTCCTGTTATTTCGGTGCCAAAACCGATTAGGTTTATGTTATTGGAGGTTAATTCATTTTCATTATACTTTGCCATTTCAAACATTTTTTAGTTAATAATTGATCTCGGTTGGTGGGAACAAATATATAAAAAGGAATTTTTTATCAAAACTATTGTTGTAAATGAATTTTATCCTCGGCAATGATTTCATCCTCTTTAAACTCAATCGGCTCGTCAATGTCGTCGTTTTCGTTTTCTTCCCAATCCCAATCTTTTGTTTTGGGACCCTCGTTCCTATAAATTATTGAGGCAATTAGCCCACAAAATCCGCCGAAAAAATGAAACTCCCAGGAAATTTTAGGGAAAATTGGAAATATTCCCCAAATCAATCCACCATAAAGAAACACAACTAAAAGCGATATTGCTGATAATCTTATATCTTTTCGTATTGCTCCGCTAAAAAACAAAAAGGATGCTAAGCCATATATCAAGCCACTTGCTCCAATGTGGAAACTTTCTCTTGCTCCAACCCAAACACAAAAACCACTAAACAACCATACAAAAGCGACGACTTTATAAGCCAAAGATCGATAAAAATAAAGCGCACCAGTTCCTAGGATTAGCAAAGGAATGCTATTTGAAATAAGATGATTAAGGTCGGAGTGAATAAACGGTGAAAAAAAGATTCCCAAAATACCCTTTGTTTCGCGAGGATAAACACCAAGCCGATAAAGGTCAAGGTGCTCAACAGTATCAAACAACCAAATAATCCATAAAATAAGAATGAAGAGCAGAGGAACAATAAAACTAACTTTTAACTTTTTCTTTTCCTCTTCGTCCAACATTATATCAATTATTAAAGAATCGGTAATTTTCTTTGTTGAGGTTAGAATAATTATACTGCTATAAATTAATGTTTTATATTTTAAATCCCCAAACTAATACATCATCAATTTGTTCATTCTTTCCTTTCCAGCTATTAAAATGCGACTCTAGTTCTTCTTTTTGCCTCTCTGATGGGAGTTTATTTATATCCAGAAGAACCTGAACAAATCGAGAGCGCATAAACTTTTTGTTTTTCTCTCCTCCAAACTGATCGAAATAGCCATCGGTAGATAAATATATCCAACTGTCTTTATCAAGTTTAATGGTATGTGTATCAAATTCTCTATTAAATAAACTACTCGATGTACCAAGTGATGTATAGTTTGGCTTAATCTCTGAAACTTCACCCTTATTAACGACAAACAAAGGAATTAATGCTCCAGAATAACTCAGTTCTCTTGTTGATAAATCGATAATACAAAAAGCAATATCCATACTGTCTTTTAAAATAACATCATTTTTCCCTCGCCTAAGCTTTTCCCTTAACTCATTATTCAAATATGAAAGTACGCTTTCGGTTTTGTTGTAAATAGCCAGATTCATTGCTTGGTTGAGTAAATCTATACCAATTATACTCATAAAGGCACCAGGAACACCATGTCCGGTGCAATCTGCCAGAGCCAAAAAGATTTTACCGTCTTTTTCGGTATACCAATAAAAATCTCCGCTAACAATATCCTTGGGTTTATACAAAACAAATGTGTCCGTGAATTTGGTATTAACAGCATCAATTTCAGGAAATATTGCCTTTTGAATTTGCTCGGCATATCTTATACTATCAGTTATTTTTTCAATATAATTCTCGATAATTATATATGCTTCTTCTAGATTTTGGTTTTTAATTTCTATGTTTATGTTCTGGTTTTCAATTTGTTCGTTCTGACTTTCAATTTCTTCCTTCTGCTTCGATAATAACCAATTCGCCTTACGCTTTTCAACAAATGCGATATAGACAACGGTAATCATGGCAACACTTAATAAAAGTCCCAACAATAGTGAGTAGTTAAAAATGCGTTGCCGCTTAAACTCTTTGTCTTGTATTACTTGATTTTGCTTTAATATTTGTATTTCTTTTTCTTTTTTTTCTGTATCAAAAAGTGCCTGAATTGTTGAAATATGCCTTGAATTTTTTTCGTTCAAAACACTATCCTTATAGGTTGTAGATTTTTGATAGTAATTTAAAGCCTGCTCAAAATTACCTCTCCCCTTATAAAGGTTAGCAAGCTCTTCGTATGCAACTTGAAGGTGTACCTTACTATTAATTTGAGTTGCTAGATTAATTCCCTGAATAATACACTGCTTCGCTTCTTGGGTTCTATTTAGTTGAACAAGTGCTTTACCTAAATTTATATAACTATCTGCAATAAATTTTTTGTCACCAATTTTTTTATCAATAATAGCAGCATCAGAAAAGTATTTATAAGCGGTTCGAGGGTATCCTGTATAAAGTAAAATTTTACCAAGGGCATTATAACAAATTGATATTCCTTTTTCGTTATTAATTAAACTGTTAATTTCGAGAGATTTGGTATAATATTCTTTTGCTTTCTCATAATTTTTTGAAAATTCATAAACCTCTCCAATATTATTATAGTTGATGGCCTGTCCAAGCAAATTCTTCTGTGCTTGAGATAACGCAAGAGCTTTGTTAAAATATGAAAGAGCCTCATCATATCGACCGTTTAATGAATAAATATTGCCCAAACTATTATTTGAAACAGAAATATTAAAGGTATCCTTAATTTCTTCTGCAATTTTTAATGCATTTAAATGATATTCTGCTGCTTTAGAATGATCATCAAGCCGTCGATATACAACTCCGATAGAGTTTAATGATCTTGCTATAAGTAGTTTATTATTCAATTCTAATGCCTGTCTATATGCTTCTTTATGATAACTTAATGCCTCTGAGTATCTTGATGCATTTCGATAAAGAACCCCAATCTCATTTAAGGCCCTAACTATAAGCGGCTTGTTCTCTTCGTTATAAGCAATGGTTTTTGCCTCTAGCAAATACTTTTCAGCATTTGTTATATCTCTTAAATTATTATAGTAAAAGCTAGAAATTTTAAAAAGCGTTTCGATTTTTTCTTGAGAATCTTTAGAAAATTGTAGTTGAATAAATAATGAATCAACATTTTTCTGAGCAAATACGTTGATTTGGATTGAAAATAGGATTATTAACAGTATTTTTTTCTTTATTTTGTCCACGATTTTATA
>JAIFLC010000023.1:8292-13491 GCA_020049295.1 Bacteroidota bacterium | reverse complement strand
AAAACAGTTATTTTATTTGGTATCATTATAATGTTTTTAGGTTACCTCCTTATGGCGTATCCAACTGCTGCAGATGGTAAATTCTTATGGTTAAGTTTAACAGGATTATTTACAATTGCATTAGGTAATGGTTTATTTAAAGGTAATTTACAAGCTGTTGTAGGTCAGTTATACGATGATCCTAAATACTCAAGTGTTCGCGATTCAGCTTTTATGATTTTCTATATGGGTATTAATATTGGCGCTTTCTTTGCTCCATTTGTGGCAACAGGAATACGTAACTGGTTTTTAGGTACACAAGGTTTTGAGCATGATGGAAGCTTACCAGCTATGTGTCATGCATATATGAAAGGATCATTAGAGGATTCATCTGTTTTTCAAACACTTGCAGACAAAGTTTCTGGAACTCCAGTTGCTGATTTAGGGGCCTTTGCTCAACAATATATTGATGCTTTTGCTAAAGGTTATAATTATGCATTTGGTATCGCTGCTGGTGCAATGATTATTTCATTATTGGTGTATATCGTTTTCAATAAATACTTGCCAACTGCTCAGAAAATAGTAAAATCTGAGGCAAAAGAAAATAACAATAAATCAAATTCAGTGGTAAGTCCTGTTGCAATATTATTGGCAGCTGGGTTGTTGTTAACCACTTCTGTAATATTCTATTTCTTATTTGATGATGTTGCTTTAGGTGCTGCTGTAGGTTTATTTGTTGGTTTTGTAGCATGGATTATTCAAATTTCCACGAAAGAAGAAAGACCTCGTGTATCTTCTTTAATCCTTGTATTTATAGTAGTAATCTTTTTCTGGATGTCGTTCCACCAAAATGGATTAACATTAACATTCTTTGCACGCGACTATACAGTAAAAACTGTTGGTGCTTTTACAAATGTATTTTTTAACTTAGAATCAATTTTAGCATTTATTGGTGCTGTTGCTGGTTTCTTCTTAATGCTTTCAAGAAAAGAAGTTTCTGAAAAACTTATTGGTGGTGCAATGTTTGTTGGATTAGGTGGTTTAACTTACTATTTTATTTCGACTTATGCAATTGAAAATGCGATTGCTCCAGAAGTTTTCCAATCATTTAATCCTTTGTTTATCGTTGCCTTAACATTCCCGGTAATGGGAGCATTTGCATGGCTAAAGAGTAAGAACCTTGAGCCATCAACTCCAAAAAAGATTGGTATTGGTATGATCATAGCAGCTGTAGGATTTATGGTAATTCTTGTTGCTTCATTAAATCTTGTTTCTCCTCACGAATTGCAATATGTTGATGCTGACGGAGTAACAAAGTTTAATCCAGTTCCTGATTCATCAAGAGTTATTCCTTATTGGTTGATAAGCAGTTATTTGATTCTGACTATTGCAGAGCTTTTCTTAAGTCCTATGGGTTTATCATTTGTATCTAAAGTTGCTCCTCCACGATTCCAAGGTTTAATGCAAGGTGGCTGGTTATTAGCTACTGCTGTTGGAAATAAATTCTTATTCATTGGAAGTAATTTCTGGGGTAAACTAGATTTATGGCAATTATGGGCAATATTTATTACTTGTTGCTTGTTATCTGCTATATTTATATTCTCTATAATGAAACGACTCGAAAAAGCTACAAGTTAGGTTAACCATATTTAAATGATTATCCCGGAGTAAAAATTACTTCGGGATTTTTTTTGAATTTTTTTTCGTTTTTTGCAAACGTTTGAAATAAGCCTTTGACTTCATTTAAGTTAATTGTAATTAATTGCATATTAATATATTACATATTTGTATAACTTTTTTATTATCTTTGATAATAGTTAATTTATCTGTTTTTAAACTAACCCTCGTACCATGGATAAACATAAAAAAACACTAAGCTTTTGGCAAATTTGGAATTTGAGTTTTGGTTTTCTTGGGATACAGTTTGGCTTTGCTTTACAAAATGCCAATGCCAGTAGAATTTTACAAACTTTTGGTGCAAATGTTGAACACCTTAATTGGTTTTGGTTAGTTGCCCCATTAACAGGGATGATTATTCAGCCAATTGTAGGTTATTATAGCGATCGGACATGGACAAAACTTGGCAGAAGACGTCCATTCTTTTTAGCAGGTGCCATCTTAACTAGTCTTGCGCTTATTGCAATGCCTAATGCTCCACATTTAGCATCATTTATTTCGCCCATGTTTATTGGTGGTGGAATGTTAATGATTATGGATGCTTCGATAAATATATCTATGGAGCCATTCAGAGCATTGGTAGCTGATAAATTGCCAGAAGAACAACATACATTAGGCTTTTCGGTTCAAACTATGTTAATAGGGATTGGTGCTGTTATTGGATCCTGGTTGCCATATATTCTTGGAAATATTTTTGGTATTTCAAAAGAAGCGGCTAATGAAGGCGAGATATCTCCAAACGTTATCTGGTCATTTTATATAGGAGCATTTGTTTTAATCTCATCGATAATTTGGACTGTTGTTACAACGAAAGAGTATCCACCACAATTTTATGATGAGGAAGAAAAGAAGGATGAAAAAATCCAGAAAAAATTTACTATTCCAAAAACAATGATTCAATTGCTGGTGGTTCAGTTTTTCTCATGGTTTGCCTTGTTCTCAATGTGGGTATATACAACTCCTGCTATTGCTTCAAGATTTTATGGAACCACAGATCCACATAGCATTCAGTTTCAGGAAGCTGGTGATTGGGTTGGTATTTTATTTGGGATATATAATGGTGTTTCAGCGATTATTGCACTTTCATTACCTCTGATTGCAAAACGAATAGGACGAAGATCAACACATGCTTTAGCACTTTCTATTGGCGGATTATCATTTCTTTCATTCTTTTTATTTAAAAATGACACATGGCTTATTTTGCCAATGGTTGGAGTAGGTATTGCATGGGGGAGCATACTTGCTATGCCGTATGCGATGTTAGCTAACTCAATACCAGCAAAGCACATGGGTGTTTATATGGGGTTGTTTAATCTTTCAATCACTTTACCGCAAATAACCAATGGATTGTTGGGAACAGTACTATTTAAGCATGTTTATAACGGAAATCCTTTCAATGCAATTTTAGCTGCTGGTATTTGTATGATATTAGGAGCATTTAGTACATACTTCGTTGATGATAAACTGGATAAAAGAATAGTTAAACAATGAATTTAGAAGCCATAATTTTCGATTTAGATGGTGTTATTGTAGATACTGCTATATTTCATTATCAAGCATGGAAAAGGCTTGCAAATGAGTTAGGATTTGATTTGACAATACACCAGAATGAGCATTTAAAAGGTATTAGCCGTTTCGAATCGCTAGAGATAGTTCTTGAGGTTGGTAAAATAAATCATCTTACTAAAAAAGAAAAAGAAGAGCTTGCTACACGTAAAAACGAATGGTATAGCGAAAATATCCATAAAATGACACCCGACGATATTTTGCCTGGGGTTAAGGTGTTTCTTGAAAAACTAAAATCAGCCAAGTATAAAATAGCTATTGGATCATCGAGTAAAAATGCGGGAGTTATACTTGAACGAATTGGTTATTCCAATTATTTCGACGCAGTTATTGATGGTAATAAAATCTCTTTTTCAAAACCTGATCCTGAAGTTTTTATTAAAGCAGCCAAGGAGCTAAAAGCTGATCCTCGAAACTGTGTTGTTTTTGAGGATGCTGCGGCAGGAATTGAAGCTGCCCATAATGCCGGAATGAAGGCAATAGGAGTAGGGAGTCCTGAAGTTTTATGCAAAGCAGATCTTATTGTACCCGATTTTAGAAATATCAATATCTCAATATTTGATAAACTTATTTAGTTCTAAACCTTAATTCATTTCAGATGAATACGTATCTAAAAAAAGACGAATGGTGCATTATTGAAGAAGGATTTAATCCGAAAAATCAACGTTCATCAGAAAGTATTTTTTCATTAGGTAATGGGAAAATTGGACAGCGTGCAAATTTCGAAGAAAAATATAGTGGGGATTCTTTGCTAGGAAATTACATCGCAGGAATATATTATCCTGATAAAACCAAAGTAGGATGGTGGAAAAATGGATATCCGGAATATTTTGCCAAGGTTTTAAATGCACCTAACTGGATTGGAATTGATATATTGATTAATGACCAATTACTTGATCTGGCAAAAGCTAAGATTGATCAATTCCAGCGTGTTTTAAATATGCATGAGGGATTTCTTGAACGGTTTTTTATCGCTGAGTTTGAAAATGGAAACAAAATAGAAGTAAATGCAAAACGATTTATAAGTCTCACAGAGCCTGAGCTTGGATGTATTAAGTACGAAGTAAAAAGTCTTAATGTTACCGGGAAAATTACTGTAACTCCATATATTGACGCAGATGTAATTAATGAAGACTCGAACTATAACGAGAAATTTTGGGATGAAGTGGCTGTAAAAAGCAGCCCTGGTGAAGCATATATTTCAACAAAAACTAAAAAACTCAATTTCCATGTTTGTACTGCAATGAAATATAGGGTTGAGAAAAATGGTACTGTAATTAGCAATTCATCGATCGAAGAAAAAAAGAAAAAGTATATAAGTCAAAGTGTAAGTATAAATTGTAAAAAGAATGATGTGGTTACAATTTATAAATTTGGGGCAGTTACAACTTCTGAAAATTACGAAAAATCTGCTATTGTTGAAGCTGCTAGTGCTGTATTAAAAAGATCATTTAAAAAGGGATTTGATAAGCTTTTTGAAGATCACAAAAAAGCATGGGAAAATAAATGGCTAGAGAGCGATATTGTAATAGAAGGAGATGTTGCCGCTCAGCAAGCTATTCGATTTAACATCTTTCAGTTAAACCAAACCTATACTGGCGAAGATGAACGCCTTAATATTGGTCCGAAAGGATTTACTGGAGAAAAGTATGGAGGTAGTACATATTGGGATACTGAAGCTTATTGTGTTCCATTTTATTTGCGTACAGCCGATCAGAGCGTTGCAAAAAACTTACTGTTGTATCGTTACCATCAACTTGACAAAGCTATTGAAAATGCTGAAAAACTCGGATTTAAAAAAGGTGCAGCATTGTATCCTATGGTAACCATGAATGGTGAAGAATGCCATAATGAATGGGAAATAACCTTCGAAGAGATACACCGTAATGGAGCTATTGCTTATGCAATATATAATTATACCAGATATACAGGTGATGAATCATACTTATTCGATTATGGAATAGAAGTACTGATTGG
>JAIFLC010000023.1:0-8255 GCA_020049295.1 Bacteroidota bacterium | reverse complement strand
AATAACTGGTACACAAGTACAATCGCTGTTTGGTGTATGGAGTATACCTTACAATGTATTGCTAAAATTGAGGAGAATTTTCCGGATCATTTTAAATCAATTAAAGAGAAAATACATTTCGAAGAACTTAAGGAAATTGGTTTGTGGACAAAAATAATTGATAATATGTATTTTCCTGTAAATGAGGAGTTGGGCATATTTTTGCAGCAGGAAGGATACATGGATAAAGAACAAATTCTTGTAAATGATTTACCAAAAGAAGAACGTCCGATAAATCAGAAATGGTCATGGGATCGTATTTTGCGTTCATGTTTTATTAAACAAGCAGATGTATTGCAGGGAATTTACTTTTTCGAAGATAAATACGATATCGATACGATTAAACGTAATTTTGATTTTTACGAACCACGCACAGTGCACGAATCATCACTTTCACCTTGTGTTCATTCAATTTTAGCATCAAAGCTGGGCTATAAAGAAAAAGCATACGAACTGTATTTACGAACTGCCCGACTTGATTTGGATGATTACAATAACGAAGCTTATCAGGGTTTACATATTACAAGCATGGCTGGAACATGGATGTCGGTAGTTGAGGGTTTTGGCGGTATGCGAATAAAGAATAGTGAGTTGCATTTTAATCCATTTATACCTAAACAGTGGAAACAATATTCTTTTAATGTTAAATACAGAGGTCATCATATTAAAGTTCAAGTTACTTCGAAAAACATTATGGTTCAGAATGATTCATCGAAAAGCTTGAAATTATTTATTTATGATACCGAATACAGCATTAAATCTAAATCGAACATTAATGTTAATCCGAATGAATAATGGTGGTTAAAAAAAACGGTGTACTAATTTTATTGATTTTTGTTTTCATTTCTGTTGATCTTTTTTCGCAGGTTATAAAAAAAGTGGAACCGCCTTTTTGGTTTTCCGGATTGCAGGAAAAATCATTGCAATTAATGGTTTATGGAGATAGAATTTCAACTTATGATGTATCTTGTAACATTGCTGGAATAATAACTGGTACTGCAAAAACTGAAAATCCTAATTATCTTTTTATTGATTTGGTTATTCCAAAAGATCTAAACCAAACCATTGTAAAATTTGATTTTTACAAGAATAAAAAGAAAGTAGAGACATTAAATTATGAAATCAAACCAAAAAACAAAGAAGGAAACCGAAATAGGGGATTTGCAAATGAAGATGTAATTTATCTTTTAATGCCCGACAGATTTTCAAATGGAGATGTTACCAACGATAACTCTGATAAGATGCATGAAAAAGCCAGTAGAAATAATCCGGATGGCAGGCATGGTGGAGATATTAAGGGTATTATTAATCAATTGGATTACATCAAGGAATTTGGTGCAACAACCATCTGGATAACTCCTTTGCTTGAAAACAATCAACCAAAATATACTTATCATGGTTATGCAATAAGCAACTATTACCAGGTTGATCCAAGGTTTGGAACAAATGAAAATTATGTTGAATTGGTAACCAATGCTCATCAGAAAGATTTAAAAATTATTATGGATGTGGTTTTGAACCATTGTGGCAGCGGCCATTGGTGGATGAATGATCTGCCTGCAACTGATTGGGTACATCAATATGATGATTTTACAAGATCTAATTATCGTTCTGAAGTTGTTCAGGATCCATACGCATCTATGATTGATAAGAAGCTGCAAAATGATGGATGGTTCGATATGAATATGCCCGACTTAAATCAAAAAAATAAATTGCTTGCTAATTATTTAATTCAAAATACAATATGGTGGATTGAATATGCCGGGATTGATGGTATTAGACTGGATACACAGCCTTATTCAGATAAAGATATGGTTGCGCAATGGGCAAAAAGGATTCAGGATGAATATCCCAGTTTAACGATAATAGGAGAGGCCTGGTTGCAGGAAATATCACATACAGCATACTGGCAGAAGAATGAATTGAATTTTGACGGATATAATTCAAATATTCCTGTAGTTACAGATTTTCCAATGCATTATGCAATCGAGAACGCTTTCAACGAAGAACATAGCTGGACAAATGGCATTTCGAGACTTTATTATATTTTGTCGCAGGATTTTCTGTACGACAATCCAATGAACACAATTGTTTTTCTCGACAATCACGACCTTACTCGAATATTTTCATCCTTTGATAAGGACATTAATAAACTTAAATTGGCTATAGCTTTTCAATTGACAACACGCGGAATACCCTCGGTATTTTATGGTACCGAAATCCTCAAGGAAGGTTTTGCACACGAAGCTCATGGTATTATGCGAAGCGATTTCCCCGGTGGTTGGCCTGGTGATTCGAAAAATGCATTTACACCCGAAGGTAAAACAGATCAACAAAAGGAAATTTACAACTACTATAAAAATATACTGGATTGGCGAAAAACAAAACCAGTAATACATTCGGGTAAACTCATCCATTTTATTCCTGAAAATAATATTTACGTTTATTTTAGATACAATGAAAACGATTGTATAATGGTTATTTTAAATAATAATTCAACTCAACAAACACTAAAAACAAATCATTTTTCAGAAATTTTAATTAATTATAAATCGGGCTTTGATATTGTTTCAACATCAGAAATACAAAACCTGAAAGAAATAAAATTACCAGCCAAAGGGGCAATGATCATTGAATTGAAACATTAAAAATATCTATTATGAGCAGAATTAATCTTTCATTTTTAATTGTACTGATTTCACTTTTTGGTTGCAGCAAATCAGTTGAGCTTAATATTCCTGAAATATCAGAAATGTATGAAGCTTCAGGGCCTGTCTATGTAAATGAAGAGGGTTCCGAAATTTATCTAAATGGTTACTTCAAACAGGTCGAAAAAATCGATTCTGTGAAGCTTGCAAATTATAATTTTGAACTTTCAAAAGACAGAAAATGGTTAAATGTGAAACCAACTGAAAATTCACCGGCACTTGAAGAACTAAAAGTTTGGATGAAGGGTTACTCATATTCCATTATTTTGCTTTATGTGAAAAAAGTTCAATATAATTTTACATTTGATTCAAAAGGTACGATTTATAAGCAAGTTCAGTTAGTCGGTAGTTTTAATTCATGGACACCTTCCGAATCGTTAATCAATGAAAATGGATTATGGACCGCAACCCTAAAACTTTCTCCTGGAAGATATCAATATCAGATAGTTGCCGATGGAAAATGGATGCTCGATCCAGGAAATAGTATCCAGGAAAGCAACAATATCGGAGGATTTAATTCGGTTTTGGTAATAGATGATCCATCAGAAAATTCGCCTAAATTATTTACTTCATCTTTTTCAAGTCACAAAATTGAAATAGGCATTAATGGAAATGTAAATAAAATTGTTTGTTTGTGGGATAATTATGCAATTCCTTTTGCTGCTGAAAACAATATAATCTCAATTAATATCCCAAAAAATGCAAGACATTTAGAACGTTCTTTTATCAGAATATGGTCGAACAATGAGTTTGGTTATTCAAATGATATTTTAATTCCACTCGAGCATGGCAAAGTTATTTCAAATGCAAGTAAACTAAACCGAACAGATAAGCATGCTCAGGTACTTTATTTTATGCTTGTCGATCGTTTTAATAATGGTGATAAATCTATTGATAAACCAGTTGTTGATCCTGAAATTGACGATAAAGCAAATTATTGGGGTGGTGATTTGGCCGGAATTACTCAAAAGATAAAAGAAGGTTACTTTAACGATTTGGGTGTAAGCATGATTTGGCTATCGCCAATAACCCAAAATCCTATGGAGGGATTTATCGAATATCCTGCTCCACATCGCAAATATTCTGGGTATCATGGTTACTGGCCAATAACATTAACTACTGTTGATAATCGGTTTGGCAGTTCTCAGGCATTAAAAGAACTTGTGGCGTCTACTCACGAGAATAATATGAATGTAATCCTTGATTATGTTTCGAATCATGTGCATCAACAAAATAAAAACTATATTGATAATCCCCACTGGGCAACGATTCTGGACTTGCCTGATGGCCGAAAGAATATCAGAATTTGGGAAGAACATAGGTTAACCACATGGTTTGATACATTTTTACCTTCATTAAATTTTGATTTGCCCGAAGTGGAAGATATGATGTCGGATTCGGCAATGTTTTGGATAACCGAATATAATATTGATGGTTTCCGTCACGATGCAACCAAACATATTCCAACCCCTTACTGGAGAACGCTTACCAAAAAATTGAGGGATGAATCTAAAAGAGATTTTGTTTTCCAGATTGGCGAAACATTTGGTAGTCGCGAGTTAATAAGAAGCTACGTTGGCTCCGATATGCTCGATGGTCAGTTTGATTTTAACTTATATTTTGATATGCGCAGTATTATGGCAGTTGATAATGAATCATTTGTCAAACTATCTCAATCATTAAAAGAAAGTCAAAAATATTATGGAAGCCATTCGTTAATGGGAAATATTACCGGTAATCACGATTTACCCCGATTTATTTCATTTGCCGGAGGAGCCTTAAAGTTTGATGAGGATGATAAAAATGCTGGTTGGACACGTGATATTCAAGTAGAGGATACAATTGGTTACTATAAGTTACTTCAGGTGGCAGCTTTTATTCATACTATTCCTGGAATACCTGTAACCTATTATGGTGACGAAATAGGTATGCCCGGAGCTGGTGATCCTGATAATCGCAGACCAATGAAATTTGATAATCTAACTCGTTTCGAACAAATGGTTAAAGATCAAACCACACAGATAATTATGGAAAGACGAAATAATCTTTCGTTGATTTATGGCGATCTGATTTTGCTGCATTCAGATGATAACACAATGGTTTATGCCCGAAAGTATTTCGAGATGACAAGTATTATAGTTTTTAATAAAACGAACCAGACCAAGATTCTGATAATTAAACTTCCTGAATATCTGAATACTAAAGGTTTAAAATCATTAACTGACTGTGATTTTCAACTTTCGGGAAACGAGTTGGAAATAACATTAAAACCATACTCATATTACATTTTAGAATAGAATAGGATTAGTAAAATTGAAAGCGGCTCCTGAAATTCAGAAGCCGTTTCTTAGAAAAAACCCTACGAGGGTTTTAAACCCTCGTAGGGTTGATTATTTAAATTACCAAAGCCAATTTTCTTGTATTCTGCAGAGAAAATCCTCTCAGAGTTTAATTTTTTAATCACCAAAACTTATTCCAACTCCTCGTGCATTGCGCATAAGGGCTGTATCAAGAGTTACGTAGTTTGGAAATGTAATAGCCTCTTTAAATGGAACAGATGTAATATGAGGATGACGATACGAAACCATTTCGCCAAATTTACCAGCTAAAACCATTTCGAAGGCATGAACACCAAATTGTGTGGCAAGAACTCTATCGTATGCAATTGGAACACCACCACGCTGAATATGACCGAGAACAGTTTTACGCATGCTGTGCTTACAACCAGCGTTTTTTAAATCTTCAACTAGTTGTGAAGCAGCACCAGAAAGTTTTGCATTGTTATAACCAACCTCATCACTCTTTTCAGATGACATGTCTTTACCAATAGCTCTTGCACCTTCAGCTATAACAATAATTACAAATCCACGATCGCGCAAAAAACGGGAATTAATTTTATCAAGTACTTTATTTAAATCATACGGAATTTCTGGTATAAGGCAAATTTCAGCTCCGCCGGCAACAGCTGCATTTAGTGCAATCCAGCCTGCATCGCGACCCATAACTTCAAGAATCTGAACTCTATTATGACTTGCAGCAGTAGTTACCAATTTATCAACCGAATCGGTTGCAATCTGCACAGCAGTTTGGAAACCGAATGTTGTATCAGTTGCCGAAAGATCATTATCAATTGTTTTTGGAACGCCGATTATATTCAATCCTTTTTCGAAAAGTGCTTGTGAAATACGCTGTGAACCATCACCACCAATATTGATAACAGCATCAACGCCCATATACATAAGTTTGCGAATCATTTCTTCTGATCGGTCAACCGATGTCCATGATCCGTCTTTATTTTTTACTGGCCAGGCAAATGGACCTCCACGGTTTGTTGTTTCTATAATTGTTCCACCCTGGAAATGAATTCCTGCGACAGCTTTTTCATCTAATATTTTTATTTCGGTAGGCTCCCATAAAATTCCATTAAAAGCTTGAATACTACCAATAACCTCCCAATCTTTTTCCTGAGAAGCTCTTTTTACAATTGCTCTTATTACAGCATTAAGTCCGGGACAATCTCCTCCCGCAGTTGCTACTAAAACACGTTTCATTCTTATTCTTTTAAATTTAAAATTCTGAAAGGTAATAAACTTGTCTGTTTTCTTTAATTTGTAAGCTTTGCATTCATATTTTCTGATAATTTTTTTCTACCTTTATAACTATTCGAAAACAGAAAAGTAAAATTAGCAAAAAGCCTTGATTAATCACAAATTTACCCCAATTTAATTCACAAATTTATTAAAATATTTAATATGAAAACAACAATTAAAATAATCAGCAGATTTTTCTTTATAAGCAGTTTAATTGGTATTATTTTTCTTTACTCATGCAAACCGGACAATAAGAATTCAAGTTTTCAAAAGGTAAAACATCCCGAATGGAGTAAGAATGCAAGTATTTATGAGGTAAATGTTCGACAATTTACTACTGAAGGAACATTTAATGCTTTTGTTCAGCATTTGCCACGATTAAAAGAAATGGGTATAGATATTCTTTGGCTAATGCCAATTCATCCCATCGGTATTGAAAATAGAAAAGGAACATTGGGAAGTTATTACTCTGTAAAAGATTATTATGGTGTTAATCCCGAATATTGGGTTGCAAATCACTCATCATGGGATACTGAACAAATTAAAAGTAATCCGGATTGGTACACCAAAAACGATAAAGGAGAAATTATTCCTTCAGTACCTGATTGGAGTGATGTGGCTGATTTTAATTATGATAATCCCGACATGCGCAATTTTATGATTGAGGCATTAAAGTATTGGGTAAATGAATTTAATATCGATGGTTATCGTTGTGATGTGGCAGCAATGGTTCCAATTGATTTCTGGAATAAAGTGAGATTTGAACTTGATAAGATTAAACCCGTATTTATGCTTGCTGAAGCCAATGAATCCGAATTGCACGACTTTGCCTTTGATATGACATATGCCTGGGATATGCATTCGTTGTGTAACGAAATAGCCCAAGGTAAGAAAGGAATCAATGATTTAGTTAACCTTTTAGAAGCTGAGAAAATTAAATATCCTGCTAATGCTTATCATATGAACTTTACTTCGAATCATGATGAAAATACATGGAAAGGAACAGAATATGAGCGACTTGGTGATGCTGTTAAAGTTTTTGCTGTGCTTTCTGTTACCATTCCAGGAATGCCATTGGTTTATAGTGGACAGGAATCGTGTTTAAATAAACGACTTCGTTTTTTTGATAAGGATACCATCGACTGGACTGTGAATTGCGAATTGGATGAGCTTTATACGACACTATTAAAACTGAAGAAAGAAAATCCTGCATTGTGGAATGGTGAGTTTGGTGGCGAATTAGTGAGAATACCTACTTCGGCTGACGATAAAGTATTTGCTTTTGTTCGTGAAAAAGAGGGAAATAAGATTATTTCGGTTTTTAACTTATCTACCGAAAAGGTTGATTTTACAATGAATTATGAAGTAGGTAATGATTCTTTTACTGATATTTTTACAAATACTTCAATTTCAAATTCATTAAGCCTTGAGCCTTGGGGATATTTGGTGTTTAAGAAAGATTAAGAGAAATAAATAATGGGCTAAAGCCCATAAAAAGATGATAGTTTTAATAGAGGCTATATCAAAACAACCAAAAAAGTCATTGCGAGTGATCCCGATGGCTATCGGGAGAACGAAGCAATCTATAGATATTCAATAACTTAAGATTGCTTCACTTCGTTCGCAAAGACTAAAAACTGGCTTTTGAGACAGCCTCTATCAGTTTGAAACGAATTATGGACTTTAGTCCATTCACTATACTTGGATTATCAGTTAATAGCCAATTACAACAAAGGTTAATTCGAGAGACTATCCAAATTTTTTGGGTATAATATAGATATAATCTCCTACATAAAAAGTTACTGCGAAGGAGTCCTGTAGAGACGACTGAAGCAGTCTTAAAAGTCAGAAAGTTGTCTATATTTCGACAGGCTCAACATGACAACTTTCTGTTTTCCAGTTAGTCACACTAAGTATT
>JAIFLC010000058.1 GCA_020049295.1 Bacteroidota bacterium | reverse complement strand
GGTTCCGATCCATTACGCTGGTACATGATTACCAATTCGCAACCATGGGATAATTTAAAATTTGATCATAGCGGATTGGATGAAGTTAAGCGTAAATTTTTCGGAACGCTGCATAATACGTATTCATTCTTTGCTTTGTATGCAAATGTTGATGGATTCACCTATAGCGAGGCTGAAATCCCGGTAAATGAGCGACCCGAAATTGACCGTTGGATAATTTCATTATTAAATACGCTTGTTAAAGAAGTTCAGAATGATTACGAAGATTATGAACCAACGCGAGCAGGAAGAGCAATACAAGATTTTGTTACCGAAAATTTGAGTAACTGGTATGTACGTTTAAATCGTAAACGTTATTGGGGTGGCGAATATTCAAAAGATAAGATTGCTGCATATCAAACACTTTACACCTGTTTGGAAACTGTGGCACGATTAATGGCTCCAATTGCACCATTTTTTGCTGATCAAATTTTTATTGATTTAAACACAGTTACCGGAAAAGACAAAACCGAATCGGTACATATTTCAAGTTTCCCAAAATATAACGAACAATATATCGATAAAGTACTCGAAGAACGCATGGATATTGCTCAAAGAGTATCTTCTATGATTTTAGCATTACGACGAAAAGTAAATATTAGGGTACGTCAGCCATTAAGTAAATTTATAATTCCGATTCTGGATAAATCATTACAGGAAAACTTTGAAATGGTTCGTAGTCTGGTTTTGGCCGAAGTAAATGTTAAAGAAGTAGAATATATAACAGATACAACAGGTATTCTCATCAAGAAAATTAAACCTAACTTTAAAACCCTTGGTCCAAAATACGGAAAGCTGATGAAAGAAATTTCGCAGGCTGTGGCCCAGATGACACAAGAAAACATTGTTTCTTTAGAACGTAATGGAGGATATGACTTGCTTGTTGGCTCTGAAAAGGTTAATTTAACTGTTGAGGATGTTGAGATTACTTCTGAAGATATACCCGGTTGGTTAGTGGCCAATGATGGTAAATTGACGGTGGCACTTGATATAAATATTACCGAAGATCTTAAATACGAGGGTATTGCGCGTGAGTTTATCAATAGAATCCAGAATATCCGTAAAGACAGTAATTTTGATGTTACCGATAAGATTGAAATTCAGATCCAAAGGCATGATTTAATTAATACTGCAATTGAAACACATAAAGATTATATCGGAGCACAAACACTTGCAAAATCAATAGATTTGGTTGATAAAATCGAACAAAATACAGCACATCTGGTTGAAATAGATGAGGATATAAAAACTCATATCAAAATTACGAAGTTATAAATAGATTTGCTTTTTTAAATTAAAATAATTGTTATCTTTAACTCAATAATAAAAACGAAGAGATATGGCGGAAAAGACGAGATATTCAGACGATGAGCTTGTGGAGTTTAAGGAACTCATTCTTCAGAAGCTTGATAAGGCCTTTCAGGATTATGATCTTTTAAGAAAAACTATAACCCACAGCGAAAGCAACGATACAGAAGATACTTCGCCTACTTTTAAGGTATTAGAAGAAGGAGCTGCTACGTTGTCGAAAGAAGAAGCCGGACGATTAGCACAACGCCAGTTAAAATTTATTCAGCACTTAAAAGCTGCCCTTGTGCGAATTGAAAACAAAACGTACGGTATTTGCCGCGAAACAGGTAAACTTATTTCTAAGGAAAGACTAAGAGCCGTGCCTCATGCTACCTTGAGTATTGAAGCAAAGCAAAACCAAAAGTAGGTTGTTTTACATATTTATTAACGAATTTGATGATTGAATCTTTACGATTCAATCATTTTTTTAATAGCTTTACGACCAAAAAAATTAAGGCATGAAATCAATAACCAGAAAATCCATTATTCTCATATTTATCATTCTATTTATTGACCAGTTTGTTAAAATCTGGATAAAGACTAATATGACGCTGGGACAGGAATACAATGTTCTTGGGAATTGGTTTATTATTCATTTTACCGAAAATAATGGAATGGCATTTGGCATGGAGTTTTGGGGTACAAAAGGCAAAATATTTCTTACTCTTTTCCGAATTCTGGCGGTTATAGGTATAGGTTGGTATCTTAACCATTTAATCAAAGAAAAAGCTCCTAAAATGGTTATTTACAGCATTGCTCTCATAATGGCTGGTGCAATGGGGAACATTATCGACAGTGTATTCTATGGTGTAATTTTTGATGAAAGTTTTTATCAAACAGCAACATTCTTACCACAGGATGGAGGTTATTCTACTTGGCTACAAGGCCGGGTGGTTGATATGTTGTATTTTCCAATTATTAAAGGTCAATATCCTGAGTGGTTTCCTTTCTGGTCCAATCAACCTTTTGTATTTTTCAGACCCGTATTTAATATTGCTGATTCAGCAATAACGGTTGGTGTTTCTTATATTCTTATTTTTCAACGATCTTTTTTTAAGCACGAATAATAATTTTCTGTACCTATTAGTTCTTGATGTCCAGTTATATAACATCACATTGATGAAAAATTTCCAATTTTCGAAAAAATGTTGTTAATTGGTATAAAATTCTAAAATCTACCTTTATGTATCATATTATTGTTCCTGTCGACTTTTCAGATGAATCACTAAAAGGTCTCGAGCTTGCTATTCTGTTTGCCAAGAAAGTTAACAGTAAAATACAAATGGTTTATGTTCGCAAAAAAAGTGGCGATTATAATGCGGGTTCTAAAGAGGAAAAGAAATATGCCGAAAAGAAATTCAAAGAAATAGTAAAAGAGTATCAACCCTTGTTACCTAAAGAAATTAAACTTGATTTTATAGTAAAATCTGGTAAAATTTATAAAGAAGTAGTAAATCAAGCAGAGTCGTACGAGAATTCATTTATTGTTGCTTCAACTCATGGTGCTTCGGGGTTTGAACAGTTTTTTATTGGTAGTAATGCCCTGAAAATTATTTCTGCAACAAAAAAACCAGTTATTACATTGCAAGGAAATAAACCTCC
The DNA here is from genome assembly GCA_020049295.1 of Bacteroidota bacterium. Lineage (GTDB taxonomy): Bacteria > Bacteroidota > Bacteroidia > Bacteroidales > UBA12077 > UBA12077. The sequence goes on along the minus strand of JAIFLC010000058.1, from coordinate 3,966 downwards.
CCGAGTAATTAATAAGATAATTCTCCCTCTCGATATTACAGCTGAAACGCGTCAAAAATTACCTTTTACTGCAGAAATTGCTAAATGGTTTGATGCTGAGGTGCATGTGGTTACTTTATCAGCTTATCAAGCGGATGATATTATTAAAAAATTAAATTCATATTCAGCTCAGGTTTGTGATTATCTGAAAGAGCGTGGTATAAAATATAAAACTGAGATGCTGGTTGGTTCCAACCTTACAGATATAACAATTGAATATGCACAAAAGGTAAATGCAGGATTAATATCAATTATGACAGAACAATCAGTAGATGTTTCTAACTTTATTTTGGGAAGTTTTGCCCAACAAATGCTAAATAAATCCTCTATTCCGGTAATGAGCATGAATCCAAAAGAACTATTTGTTTCGGGCGCATTTACGACACAGGGTGGATAATTTTTATTTTCCCACCAAAATAAACGGGCTCCAGTAAAAGGGATGCGCAAATTTTCCTTCGGAAATCAGTTGCAGTTTGGCTTTTCTGAGAGGATCGCTGAATGATTTGCTTTTTGTATTCAGTAAATTATTGTAGAAATCAATCATCAAATCACTTGTACTTTCATCGCTCACCTGCCAAAGCGAAACAATAATGTTTTTGCTTCCGGCATATAACAAAGCACGGGTAAGTCCTATAATTCCTTCTCCTTTATTTATTTTACCTAGTCCGGTTTCGCAGGCCGAAAGTACTACCAAATCAGCATTAAGCTTTAAATTGTAGATTTCGCCACTATATAAAATCCCATCCTGGTTTCCGGTGCTATCCTGTGCAAGAAGGATTCCTGATAGTTCAGGTTTTTCGCTGTTTACAAAACCATGTGTGGCAAAATGCAGAACTTTGTATTTTTCTAATCCGCCAGATTTAATAAATTGTTCGTTAGCACTATTATGCAATAGGGCCTGAGCTTTTAAGTTTCTGTTTTCGTATTCTTTTATAATGGCTTGTGTTTCACTTTCAGTTCCTGGTAATGGAGTAATGTAATCACCTGTAAGCAAACGACCACGAACATTTAAGGAATCGGTTTGTAGGTTGTTTATTTGTTTTTGTAGTTCGCGTGTTGCCAGCATAATTCCCTGTTCGCTTTTATCGTCGAAAACAGGAGCCAAAGCAAGCCAATCGTTAATATTGGTAAGCTCGGGTTGTTTTTGTTTTTCTTTTGGGAAGGTACGATAAAACAAATTGGCCGAATAAGAATAACTCACATTGAAACGATGAATCAAAAAAGGATAATTTTTAAAATCCTCGGTAGCAATAGTTGCCATATTATTAGTTAATAATGCTTCGAAAGGAATAGTTGCCAATGCACCATCAGGAATGATAATCAGATTTTCAATTTTTTCATCCAGAACAGAGTTTTCAGGAAAAAGTTGCTGATAAAGCAAAACTCCTGTTCGACGATAAATATCGGTCATTCGCTCACTGAATTTGGTTAATCCATAACGGAAATAGCGAATTGTATCTTCGAGGTTATCAATTTTAGCAACTTGCTGAACATCGAACTTTTTGTTTGAAATGGTAAAAATGTAAATTACAGAATCTCCAACAAAATAGCTTCGGACAGCTGTTTTTGCATCGAGTAGTTTTTGCAGATCGTTGACACTTGGGTTTTTAGTGCTGTATTTTAGGTTAAAATATTCTGGATAACTTGCTTCGAAGTTGGAAATAAGATCTTCGTACTGCCTGTTGGCATTAAAAAGCTTATCTCGGAAGTTTCTTTCGGTTATGCTATCCTGTCCTTCAGAGAGTTTTTGTTCATACAGGTTTATATCAACTTTTAAGCCACGTTCTTTTTCCAATAAACTATCCGGAATACCGGCAAACTTTTGAGCTTCTTGTCCTGAAAGAGCTTGAAGTAAAACCTGTGATTTATTTTTCTCGGAGAAATAAAAGGCAAGTTGGTTGTATTCTTCGGCTTGCTTTTTTTCTGATAATTGAGCAAGTTGTAAACAAACTTGAATAGCTCCATCATATACCTTGTTTGTAAATTCACCAATTAACATCTTATCTTTTTCAGTTTTTATATCTTTTCGAATAAGGTTTATTAAGGTATCGGTGACTTGATAATGATTCAATACAATTATCTTAAAATTCTTTTTTACCTCATTATTTGAGAAATCTCTTTTATTAAGCATTAATTCTGCTTTTGAGGTAATTGATTGAAGTAAAAATTTCCAATGCAAGGATGGTTTGAGTTTAGGAGTTTTATAAATATCTGCAGTATCGCTATAATCGCGTAAACATGCTGCAATAGCCTTTTGAAAATAACTAATAGCAGAGTTGGAATCTCGTTTCAAATTATAAATTCTTCCTAAATTATAATATGTATTTGCAATATCTCCATGAAAATCTCCTACAAGTTTTTTTCTTATTGCTAAACTTTTAATAATATATTCTAATGCTTTATCATGTTCTTTGTTTCTTAAATAAATATCTCCAATATTAAAATAAGTCCAAGCAACATTAAGATTATCAGAACCAAGTAGATCCGTTTGAATTTTTAATCCTTTAAAATAGTTTTCCAGTGCTTTTTCATATTGAAAACTTGTACTATAATTCAGACCAATATTAATGTAGGATTGTGCCACCATTAAATGTTTTTCCCCTAAAAGCTCTTTTCGAATATCTAGACTTTTTTTATGATACTCTAAAGCCCTTTCTCTATCTCCTTTACCATAAAAAACACCACCAATATTATTGTACAATGTTGCAACCAAAATATTTTTTTCACCATATAGCTCTTTACGTATATCCAAACTTTTAAATAAATATTCTAAAGCCTTATCATATTCAACTTTCTTTTCATAAATAGCACCAATACTATTATATGAAATAGCCACATCTTTATGTGTCTCACCAAATAATTGTTTTCTGATAGTTAAACTTTTATAAAAATTATCTAAGGCTTTATCATATTCGGAGGTATAGTAGTACACAGATCCAAGGGTATTATAAGACCATGCTACATCTGAATTGATTTCACCATATATATTTTTTCGAATTTCTAAGCTCTTTAATACAAATTCAAGAGCTTTATCATATTGAGCAATTTTAGAATAAGTATTTCCAAGATTATTATAACTTGTTGCGACATCCTTATTGTTTTCACCATATAAATTTATGCGAATTGACAGACATTTTAACCAATTGTCAATAGCTCCAAGATTATCATATTTTTCTGCCAATATATAACCTTTATAATGATAGGCTAATGAATTGTAAGAATTGTCTTTACTGAAAAAGAATTCGGAAAAAGCAATTACTGAATCTGCAATTGCCATTGCCTTATCGAAGTTTTTATTTACTATATATATGTATATTACCTTATTTAAACTATTAAGAAGTTTATGAGCACTCCAAATTTCATATTCTTTAGGTAATTGCAAAGATGATTTATTAGTTTCATTATAATAGAATATAGCACTATCAAGTTGTTTTGCGTTCTCAAACACAAGTGCTTTTTCATAATACTGGTTTACCAGATTGGTGTCGACTTGAGAAGAAAGGGACTGCATGCAGATAAATACAAAAAGTATTAACAGGACTGATTTATTTGGTTTCATAGATGAGAAATTTAATAAATAGCAGATTAATTATTTCATTACCAGAATATAATAAATAAGAAAGTTAGCACAATTCTTTTTGAATCGCAATAGAAATTTAAATACGAGATTTAATCAATTTATTTTTTATACGTAACTATAAAACAATCCAAATATTCGGTTGCCAGTTTGGATTTTAGTTTTTGTAAATGGGGTTCATTAGTCGTATTACCTACAATAACACGATAAACACGTTGGCCTTTAATTTCGGCAGGTTCAATAAAAACTTCTTCGTTATATTTTGATTTTAGCCGTTCGGCTAATCGAAAAACATTTTCGTCGTTTTTAAAACTGCCAATCTGAACTCCTTTTCCCGATGGAATAGCAAC
>JAIFLC010000088.1 GCA_020049295.1 Bacteroidota bacterium | reverse complement strand
ACGTAATGTGGCAACCCTAACTCTGAAGAACTCATCCTGATTGTTCGAAAAAATACCAAGAAATCGCAATCGTTCAATTAGCGGATTCGTTTTATCAAGTGATTCCTGAAGAACTCGGTAATTAAAGCTTAACCAGCTAAGCTCACGATCGAAATATTTATATTCTTTAACAGCTACCATTCTATAAAAATGTAATTATTTTAGTTAAGTCGTTTGCAAATAAACTGTTAAAGTAAATAAAAATCTGCAATTATCATGTTAATTTAGTATTAAAAATGATCATAAATGCTTTGTTTTCTGGTCTATTAATGCAAAAATTTGTTTTTTTTAGCTTTAATTATTTCATTTTAATATGCTTTAAATAATGGTAAATGATAATTAATTTGTCGATAAATATTTACATTAACAAGATACTAGTCATTTGCTTTTTTATATTGATTTTAATTTATTTATACTTTTAGCAGATATTCATTAAACTTTAATTCGCTAATATTGTTAAACAACCAAATAACAAATTATGATTGATCTATCAACAAAATACATGGGGTTTACTTTAAAAAACCCAATAATTGCAGCCAGTTCTGGACTTACTGATACAGCTGATAAGGTAAAAAATCTTGAAATAAATGGTGCAGGAGCTGTAGTACTTAAATCATTATTTGAAGAACAGATAATGATGGAAATCAACTCGTTAACTGCCGGCAACTCATATAACAAATATAGTGAAGCCGAGGATTATATTTCGTATTATACACGTAAACATAACCTTGATGAATATTTACGGTTGATTGAAAACTCAAAAAAAGAAGTTAAAATCCCTGTAATTGCAAGCTTAAACTGCTACTCTATAGGGCAGTGGGTTAATTTTGCAGAGCGCATTGAATCTGCAGGAGCCGATGGCATCGAATTAAATATGTTTATTTTACCAAGTGATCAGAAATTTAGTGGACAAGAGATTGAAGAGATTTATTTGGATATCATACGTGGTGTGCGAAAAAATACCAATTTACCTATTGCAGTAAAACTAAGCACTTACTTTTCTAGCATGGCCGACAGTTTAATTAAAATGTCGAAAGAAGAAATTTCAGCTATGGTCCTTTTTAACCATTTTTATAGCCCAACTGTTGATCTTGAAAAAGAACAAATAGTGTCTTCGAGAGTGTTTAGTCTTCCAGAAGAAAACTCGAATTGCATACGATGGATTGGCATAACAGCAGATAAAGTGCAATGCGATTTGGCTGCATCAGGAGGAATTTATGATGGATATGATGCTCTAAAGAACTTGTTGGTTGGAGCTAAAGCTGTACAGGTAGCCTCAACACTTTACAAAAATACCGCCAAACAGATTCCTGTTATGTTACAACAAATGGAAAGCTGGATGATTGGTAAGGAGTATAATTCACTTAACGAAATAATTGGAAAGCTAAGTCTTAAAAAAGTAAATAATCCTTTGGCTTACGAGCGCGCCCAGTTTATGAAGTACTTTTCGGATAATAAATCATAAATTCAATTTGAAATAACGAAAAAGACGCTGTATTAAAAAAAACGCTAGTTGTTCATTTTTCGACTCCCGAAAACTTTCGGGACAAAATGACAACAATCTAACAATCATTGTGTCACACTGAGAGATGTCACTCTGAGCCAGTCGAAGAGTATCGAAGTGTTGACAATAATAAAGAGGCTTTTGATAGCCTCTTTATTGATTTAGATTTAGATTTATATTTATATCTTAATTACTCCGTAGCTTGAACTTTTTTAATTATTAATGTCTTCGATTTTTCTTTTTGCCATCCATCAATTAACAATTTAAAACCAGCATAATCTTCCGAAATTATCTCACTTTGCTCAACCTTTAGCAATCGGTTAACTCGAACTTTATTATCAATTGAATTGATATTAATTTTAATTTCACCTGTTGTATTAGCAATTTCATATTTAACCTCATTACCAACTATAGCAAATCCGTTTGGAAGTGAATATGTAATATCGTAATTTTCAAAAACAGGGTAACCAATACTGATTGGAGTTTCTCTGCTACCAGTTAATGGTCGTAAATGAGCAGCATCAATTCCAAGAGATGAAAAGAATAGTTGAATAAAGTAATAATTTCCCTGATTTTTCCATATTTCTTTGCCATTAATCTCTGCTTTTATCTCACAACCACTTCGGTCGAAAGTAACCAATTCAACTTTGCCAATTGAACCTCCTGGAACAATTGACTCAACAATCGTTTTGGCATTTTCAGGATTAAGTAACAGATCAAAATATGGATATTGAATACCTGACAATTTCACTAATAGAGATCCTTGATAATCTCCATTTTCTAAAATATCAATATTACCGGTTGCCGAAACTGTGTTTTTAGTTTCTTTAATATACGCTGGTAAAATCACTTCAATACCATCAATATCTATAATCTTATCAGTTGCTATTTCGAATCCAAGCGTATTTTTCTGTGATGGATTACATTGAAAAACAAACTCATGATCTTCAACTTTTGTTTGCATAAGAATCTTACCAAAATCTTTCAGGTTGCCCACTGCAGGATCGTATGTTTTTTCGGGAATCGAGAAAAGTAGCTTGCTATCAAAACCCATGAATTTAGCAAATTCATTTAACAACACCATTTTTTCAAATTGGGTCGCACCATTCGATGACCAAACTTCTTTCAATGGACGAATAGAATAGGCTGTATATTCAATTGGAACATAATAACTATTTATTTCACTACCCACAATTTTCTGAAGTTCTTTAACAAATTCTAAACCCTGTTTCTTACCTGCTAACCTTTTCTGAACAAAGCTTTTCATATCATCAGTTAGCGTTAGATCTGCATTCGAAATCACATCGGTAATGGCTTCATTTAAACTTACGGTACTAAAAATTAACCTGGGAATAAACAATTTTTCGTTTGGTTGATTTGATTCGTTTGCAATAGCCTCAAGCTTTTTAAATTTCCATGTATAGGTTGTTAATCCCTCTTTTTTACTAATAATAGGTTTAACATTTGAGTTAATCAATTTATAATTCAGTGATGTACCTTCGGGCACTTTAACAACAATCTCCATATTTTCAATTGGAGTGCTTTGTTGAATAGCAACATTATCGTTTAAATAAGGCGAGTATCCGGAATTTGAATGTAACTCATAATCGAAATTAACCGCACAACCCAACTCTAATCCGGCATGAGTAACAACCATTTCGCGTAAATTATTAAAAGTAGGAGCTCCTGCAGCAAATCCTGGCAATACTTCGTTAAAAGCATTGGCTGGTGAGGCCACTAGTTTTCCATCAGCCATTTTGGTTTCCGACTTATTAATTTTTAATTGCTGAAAACGCGGATCGTAAATAACAAATGACTCACCAAACATCCGATTAAAAGAATTGTGAGTGATATATTTTAACTGATGCTGGTATCGATAATCAACCGATCCGTCGGCATTTAACTGGTATTCTTTTTTTATTGATTTGTAAACTGCATCATTTTCCTGTTCCCATGTGTTTGGCTGGCATGAGCCCAATATGGCAACTAACAGGATAAATAGAAATATATGTTTTGATTTCATCGTCTTTATATATTAAATCGTTTGTATTATCGGGCTAAAATAAGATTCTCTTTAGCAAATTTATGTTGAGCTTCGACAACTGATTTATAGTTTGTCCACTCATTGGCTTCGAAAACTCGTTTCTTAATTACAATTTTCTCTTCTATCTTAATTTCGTTTGTACCAATTTCGTAAGCACCCGTGAAAGAAGCAGCACTTCCGTCAATTTCATTTTGGGTTGGAACATAAACTGCATTTTTAAAAGCTGGCAGAATAATGGTTTCGTTCAGTTCAACCAAACGGCTACAGCGATCGGTAAACGGATAGGTTCTTTCAGCCAATGCTGTATTTGCATAAAGGTGAGCCTGAGCTCTCATAAAGATATTCGATGCAACAATGGGTTTAAAGATAATCTCATCACCAGTAATAACTGCGTAATCAGGAATTCTATATTTAACAGTAATTTGAATTGGGCCTTCCATGTGTCCATATGGATCGCTAAAAGTCATTTCTAAAATTTCGATATCCTGAGCAATGGTTCTAAGTTCTGTTTCAAGATTTCTTTTCCAATCCTTTTTATAGCCACGGGTAAACATTCCACGCAAAGCTGCATCTGTTTGTCCATCGGCAGTTACAGAAAATGATCCCTCAAGTGTTCCATTCTCCAAAATTGTAGATGTTCCTGATATTTTTAACGGATGATTTTCTGGTTCAGAAATCGGAGTAATCATTAAATCTGCTCCTTCGGGTAATCCCATCAAGTAATTTTGTTGCTGTTCGGCACTCGACCATTCTTCGCGAACAAATGGAACCCAAGTTGGATCGAGCAGCATATATTCGCCACTTCGACGCTTAACCACAGTAACACTATGATTAAACTGATCGGCAGGGATGTTTTCTATTCTCGATCCAGCCATAGTCATCGCAGCATACGAATCAAAACCAGCAGCACGAAGCATGGTAATTAGCATTCCAGCTTTATCTTTACACACTCCGCAACGATCAGAAAATGTCATATCACCTGTATGCAATGTAAAACCTTCGCCCTCACCCATCGAAATACCGGAGTAACGAATATTATCAGCAACCCAATGATTAAGTCTTGAGATACTGTCCATTTCATCTTTTGCTCCTTTAAGGATTTCCTTAACTTTTTTATCGATTGCCGGAGTAGATTTAAAACTTCCAAAATCTTCGTTCACACCATAAAACCAGCGCGATTTTTCTTCCCATTTGGCAGTGGTAGTAACCAATAACTTTAAGGCAATATCAGAAAATGCAACCGATCCAGGTTGTCTCTTCATTGGCAAGATGTTGTCTTTGGTAAAACGATATTGTGTTTTTTCGCCGAGGTCAGTTGTTTTTATATCCATCTCGCCATTAAATACTTTATAATTTAAGGTTTTGGTATTTGGTAATTTAACCTCATATACTTTTTTTAATATAGGCTGCGAATACCAGTATTCAATAATATCGTAGAATTGTCCACGCATGGGTGGTATGTATTTCGAATCATCAGGTTGATCCTGATCAAACAACAACGCATAGGTAAACCCTTTTCTGAACAGAGAAACCTCAATACCGTCACCAGGTTCTAATCTGCCAATATCAACCATTTTCTGGCGGGCACCCCAGTATATTGCTCGTGCAGGAGCCGGGTAATCATATACGCGATCCTGACCAATTAAATCTACTGCTCCAGAACTCCTAAAAATCTTAACTTCCTTTATTTCGACAAATGCCGAAAGTGGATCATAGTCGAAAATCAACTTACTAAGCTCTTTGGCTCCCTGAGCATTTAAAACTTTGTAAATTTTATGAATATTATTATAGCTCAAACCGGTTTCCTGAACATCGACAAATGTTTCGTCGAGCACAACAAGATAATCGGCCTGCGGATACTCTTTAGATGTACCCGCTTTTTTTATCAGGTCGTTAGTACCTGCAAATGCACTTACCTGGAACAAAAGTAAAGCAATAAAATAAATCGTAAATTTTTTCATAGGTAGTAGGGTTGAAAATTAAATTTTAAAATTAGAATCTAAATATAGTAAATGATTTTCAATTGATTAAACAGAAATAACAAAATACATTCTTCAAATTTCTTCAATTTTAAGTACCTGTTTCTATTTTAGATGGAACATGTATTTAGAATAAAAATAATGAATAAGGTTTAATATTTTCAGGTTAAACTATAAACGTTATTTATAAATGTGGCAAATTATTTGCCGGCATAATCATTATATTTGCAGATATTTAACTATCAGGATGAAAAACATATTTATAAGTTTATTTCTATTTCTATTTTGTCAATCCATTAGTGCACAGGATATATTTCAGGACGAAATAAATCAGGAAAACATAAAGACAGCCATTGCTTATACAAACGGAGATGAGTTATCATTTCCTGTAATTGATTTGAGTGGTAGTAAAAAGCTTGTCATCACCTTCGATGATCTTGATGCCGATATTAAATCATATACATATAAAATTTATCATTGCGATTCCGACTGGAAAAAATCAAATCTCTTCGAAACCGATTATATCGATGGATATTATGATGAGAGGGTAAATGAGTATCAATCGTCATTTAATTCGCTTGTAGGCTACACGCATTATACAATCACTATTCCAAATGAATATTTAAAACCCAAACTTTCGGGTAATTATATGTTACAAGTTTTTGATTTAAACACATCAGACAAGCCATTAATTACAAAGCGGTTTTTGGTTTCAGAATACAAAGTAACTACAGAGGCAACCATAAAAAGCTTAAGTCAGCCCGGATATTTTTTTAACGATCAGGAACTGGAAGTAAAACTCGATTTTTCGGGATCTGACATTTACGATCCTAGTCAGAATACAAAACTGGTAATACTTAAAAACCATAACTGGAACGAAAAAATTGTGGTAACAAAACCTGATAAAATTTATAATCAGGAAATTACGTATAACAATTATCAGCTATTAAAATTTAAAGGTGGAAATGAGTTTTACTCGTTTAATACCAAGCATATCAGAACGGCAATTGGCAATATAATGAATATCGATTTTATCGACAATATGTATCATTTTCAGTTACAACCAAATACCGATCGTACATTTAAAGATTATATCTACGAACCTGATATTAACGGAAAATTTAAGATTGATGCCGATAACGTTTCCGATCCTGCAACAGAAGCCGATTATGTATATGTTTATTTTACCCTACAGATGGAAATCCCTGTTCAAAACGGTGATGTTTATGTTTTTGGGGGGTTGACCAATTATGCATTTTCGAATGAAAATAAAATGGTATATAATTTCGAACAAAAAGCTTACGAATGCAGATTATTTTTAAAACAGGGATATTACAATTATCAGTATGTTTTAGTTGAAAATAATCAGCCCGATTATACTTTTCTTGAAGGCAACCATGCACAAACTGAAAACAATTATACCATTCTGGTTTATTATTTC
>JAIFLC010000027.1 GCA_020049295.1 Bacteroidota bacterium | reverse complement strand
ATTGCTCCGGCCATGGAGAAAGGATCGTGGAAACACGCGCTTCTCTTTGGTGCTCTGTTCGGCCTGGTTTGTTATGCTACCTATGATCTGACAAATCTGGCAGTAGCGAAAGATTGGCCCCTTTTAGTAACTATCGTTGATTTGGTTTGGGGTGCTGTATTGGCAGCCTCGATTTCAACCATAACTTATTTTATTGCTACCAAAATTGGACTAGGAACGAATATCTAACAATTGCTTTTTAATTGTTCTCTTACATGAGCTTTTGGTTTGCTTTTCTTAAGAAAAACAATATACCTAATGTGTTGTGGGGGTTGTGATTTTTGCTTTAAAAGCAAAAATGGGATTACAGCTTTTCTGTTGTTAGAATAATTCTTAGATTATTTTTATACCTCCAGATTATTTAAATAGGAAGAAATACTATTGACGTATTTTTTCAATGTGTAGAAAAAATAACCGGAAAGGTTTAAAAATAAATCCTTCCCGGTTGAATCGAAAATTACAAAAGGGTCAGTTTTGTATTTTGTATAATATCTGATATTCAAGAAAACGGACTTTGTTTTGCATAAAAGACAATGCTGAAAGATTCTCTACCATTGATTTTGATCCAAGTTGTTCATCATATAAATTCTTTCTGAAAAACTCCAACGAATATGTTTTATCCTGATTAAATAACAACTCCTTTATATCGTAACTGTCTGAAAGGTTATTAATTACATTTTCAAAATTGATCAAGTTCCTTTCAAGGATATTCTCTTTTGTATTATTTTCTTCCGGATTTAATAATGAAATAGAAATATTATTTTTTGATATCCCTACCAAAGAATTATAATCAATATTATTGCCTGAGATAAACATTTTATTATTCTCATCAGACTTAATAATCAACTCTTTTTTTACTTCTTCCAAAACATTGCACAAATCATTTGCACTCGATTTAAGCAACTCAATATGATTTTTCATTAACTCATTCTCTACATTGTTGGCAATAAATTTATACGACACATCATTTCGTTGCTCAAGAGCAGCCGACTGCGCTGTTATTACTTTAATTTGAGGTAAATAGGCTTCGTAAACTTCTCTGTTTACATCTAGAGCCAAAAACGAATTGATAGTAGCCATATAAATCATAAAGAAAAGAAGACCAAAGAAATTTTTATCCGATTTAGCTTTTATTTTATTGTGATAGCGGATGTAGAATGGTAAAAACAGTATAAATGGCAGAGGCATTCCTATTAGTAGAAATATTCCTGCTCCAGGCCAATGCATTATTTTAAATAATACACCTAATAATACAATAGCAATAGTTAGATAAGCAATAATATATAGATGAAGCTGAGATTTATCTTCAACACTTTTATAGCTTGAAACTAAAGCCAATGGGAAGAATATAACTACCAAAAGCACAAAGCTTATGCTTAAAAGTATTCCTGCTCCGGGCCAATGTCCAACTTTTAATATTACACCTATAAGTAATACGTTTAATAAAATAGTTCCTGATATATATATAAACTTTTTCATTTTGTACATTTTTTAAATTATTACTGATTTATTCTTCACTGGTTTTAGCAATTGTTCTATATGCTTTTGTTAATGACTCCAATTGAGTTAAGCGTATTTCCATTTGCAACTGTGTAAGATTATTTATCGTAGTAATCATTGGGACTTTAAAGAAATTTTCTGTAATCCAATCGCTAAAATTTTCCTGATTTAATGATATTATTTCATCAGAAAAGCTTTCCATTCCCGCTTGTTTTTTAAGCAATGATTTATAGTTCTGAATATCATTTAAGAGTAAATTAATCTTCCCGTCTTTTTCGTTTCCTAAAAGTCTGTTATATTCGTTTTTATCTAATCCAAAAGATTTTAGATAATTTAAATCATCTGCTTTTAGATTATTAACATCAATATCAATTCCTTCTGTAATCGTAACTAAATCCTTTTTTAGGTCTGTAATTGAAAGGTAAAGATTATCGGCAGATTGATTTATTTCACTTGATTTTCTGACAGAATCAGGAATCTTGTTTATTTGATTTTCGGTCATGCTGATCGAATAATGCAATTCCTTATCATAATCTAGGAAGCCATTTAAAATATTACTCGAAAATTTTGTAGTTAATAAAAAGCTCAATGTAATTACAATTGATGCGGCAAAAACAGTGAAAATATAGATTTTATTAACCGATTTCTCATCTTTATAGGCATTCAGATTGTAAATGGTAAGAAATATTCCAAAAAACAATACTGTACCCAATATAAGCATATATGTAGCCCCGGGCCAATGCTGTATTTTAGATAATATACCGAATAAGAACAGCACCAAACCGATAATTCCGGTTAATAATATTCCTTTAGATGCATTTTTAGGTTGTCTGGAATTTAAATAACTAATACCGCCAATTATTACGGTAAGTAAAATAAATAATTCACCTAAAGCTAATGATATTGAAGCTCCAGGCCAATGCATCAGCTTAAATAGGGTACCGGCCATAAATGTAAACCCGCCAATAAATGCAAAAACTACAATATATGCATGATTTTTATTAAATACTTCTTTGTACCATACATAAAGCGCAGCAGGAAAGAAAACCAGGCTCACAACCACAAAACTGAGAGTCATTAGTAAGCTTGCACCGGGCCAGTGCATTATTTTTGCCACAGCAGCAACCGACATGGATGCCAGGGCAATTGTTCCAAGAGTTTTCATCGATTTTTTCATCATTCTGTATTTTTTATTGATTAGTAAAAGAGTTTCTTCCTGAACTCTTCTTAAGCCCTGAATTCCAATATCCGATTTAACAGCTTTGTATGCGTCATTAAAAGATAATCCGCTACTCATTCTGTCCTCAACATCGCAACAAACATGATCCAGAAGGTCATATTCCAAATGTGAAAATGTTATACCTTCATTCTGAACATCACGTTCGACAATCTGAAACTGGTCAATAGTTAAATGCATGGTTGAATACCCATTTCAGGTTTTAATAACATCCCGATAGTGTTAACAAAGTCCTCTAGCTCCTTGATTTTTTCACGGGCAGTATCAACCCCTGTTTTGGTAAGCTTATAATAAATCCTGTTTCGGTTGTTAATTACTTCCGATTCGGTTATTAAAGCCCCCTCTTTTTCGAGTTTATGAAGCACCGGATAAAGCGCTCCATAGGTTAGAGTAATTTGTCCTTTGGTTAAAGAAGCAACCTTTTGAGTAATTTCATAACCATACATTTTCCCATTTTCAGCTAATAGCTTAAGAACAATTGATTTTAGCGACCCTTTTAATAATTCTCTTGAAACCATAATTCAAAATTTTATATACTATAATCTTATATATAGCAAATATATTATATTAAAGAATTAAAAAGCAAATAAATTGACGTTTTTTTGCTAAGTATAATTGTAATACCTTAATATAGAGCAATATAATTTTATTGATTCCTGATTTTGAAATATCCTTCCTCGTAGTATAATTCCAGATCATTTTATCCTTTTCTCAGATAAATGATCTTAAAAACAAGAAGTAAATAGTTACTTTAAAGCAAAAATGGTATTACAGCTTTTCTGTTTTCAGGATAATTCTCAAACTCCTTTTTGTACCATTTATGATTGTCAAGTGCTCTGGGAATAAGATTTACCATTGTCCAAACTAAAAACGACAACGCAGGCAAACTTAGCGTTACAACAAAGAATCCAAACCAGGTAATAATTTCGCCAAAGTAATTCGGACATGAAACATAACTGAATAATCCTCCATAGGGAATCTGATATCCTGCTTTACTCCCATTTCGAAGCTTGATAAGAATTCTATCATGATACTTATTGATACTATAACCTGCAATAAAAAGTACAACACCCACTATTAAATGCAAATTTACCAACGAATCTGATTCGTTTGCAACAGCAAAATGTGCTAACCAGTAACCATTTAAAAATCCGTTTACAGTATTGAATAGTATCCCGAAAACCACTATTACTAATGGTATCTGCTTTCCTTTTGTATGTAACCTGAATGGAAAGATTAACGCCCGATGAACATAATGCAGGGCCCACAACAGACCTGCAATAAGAACAAGTTTATCAAATAAATTTTCAGTAAAACTCAGAAAAAAACCAAACACAACCAATGCAGGCAACTCCATAATAAACCAACCCAGCTTATTGTTTATTCTTTTTCCCCATTTCGAATTCGAATGTCGGCCATAAGGTTGCGTAACTTTTAAAAGTAACGGAAATATCACTACAGCAAAGGAAATCCATATCCAGCAGATTATTGTAAATCTTTCGTAAGTAATCATATCAATAGAAGTTTGTTCGTTCTGTACCAATTAAAAGTGTCACGCAAAGTGCTCTCCAGCGGACGAGGATTATAATTCAGTTCTTTTTGTGCTTTGGCATAAGAAATAACTCTTGGTGATTTTACTAATATATCCAACGACTGAAATGTATATAAGGGGTCTTTTTTAGTGATTGATGAATAAACCTGGAAAAATGGGCATGCAAGTTTCGCAAGATAAATCGGAGCTATGAGCGTTGGAGTTTTCTTGCCCGAAATCTTACTTATTAATACAGACAATTCCTTTAAACTACAATAGTTTCCTGAGAGGATATATTTTTCTCCTTTTCGGCCATGTTCAACAGATTGTATTGTTGCATCAACTACATCGCGCACATCAACCCAATTATAACCTCCTGGCACTAACATGGGGAGTTTGTTTTGGTAAATTTTTATAAGAGCCTGCCCCAGAAACGATCCTCTGAAATCATAAGGCCCTATTACAGCAGTAGGATTCAGTATTACAGCATCAAGACCATTTTTTACAGCATTGAGAACAACTCTTTCTCCTTCGGCTTTTGTAAACTCATAAATTATGTTGTCAGATTCAATCATTGGACGATTTTCATCCAGCACCTCATCTACTGGATATGGCTGAAAAGCATGAATGCTGCTAAAATGTATATATTTTTTAACCCTGGCATAAATAGCGGCTTCGATCATATTTTTTGTGCCATTTACATTTATTTCATAAACCCTTCCCGAGTAACGGTTATCTAATGCAATTTGAGCAGCCAGATGAAAAACAACATCAACTCCTTCACAAAGATTTCTTAACGCAGATGGATCAAGCAAGCTTCCTTTTACAATTTCGACATTTAGCTGAGACAGATTTTGATCAAAATTATGAACTAATATTTTTACCTGATAATTTCTTTTTACTAATTCACGGACAAGGCAACTACCAATATGTCCACTCGCACCGGTAATGGCAACTTTCATAAATAATCCTCATTTCATTTTAAAATATAAAGCTAATCTTTTTAAGTAAAAAAGCAATTGATTGGGCTTTGGTAAAATACTTAATACTACTAAACTATCACCACACTATTTTGATGTAAGAAAATTCGTTCATAATTGTCTTCTAATGATATTTGAATATCTCAATCATCAAAATATTAAAATCTGATTTAATTAGGATGTTTTAAAATTAAAATGATTTATTTTTGGGGATTTCAGAAACAAGGTTACAATGGAAAAGATAAACATACGTGAAATTTTTAAGGAAAAGAATCCAACTGTTGCGAGATTGATCCCCGGTTTTATATACAGATACATTGAACGCGTTGTGCATCAAAAAGAAATAAATGATGCCTTACCTATTTTGGGTGAAAAGATGGGACTTGATTTTGCCAATGCTGTAATTGATCAATTTCAAGTTAAAATAATTGTTAATGGATCTGAAAATATCCCTGCATCAGGACGATTTATTTTTGTTGCAAATCATCCTCTTGGTGGTTTAGATGGATTAGTTTTTGCAAAGGTAGTTGGAGAAAAACATCCATCGTTGCAATTTCTTGTAAACGATATTTTAATGAACCTTAAAAATCTTGAACCTATTTTTGCACCTGTAAACAAACATGGCAATCAATCAGTTGAGTATGTAAAGCGAATTGAGGAAATTTACAAATCGGATGTTCAGGTTTTAAATTTTCCTGCAGGGATGTGTTCACGAAAAATAAATGGTGAAATTACTGATCTGGAATGGAAGAAAAGTTTTATTTCAAAGGCCTTACAGCATAAACGAGATGTTGTCCCGGTATTTATCGATGGTAAAAACTCAACATTCTTTTATAATCTCTCGAACTTTCGTACCAGTTTAGGTGTTAAAGCTAATCTGGAGATGTTTTATTTACCCGATGAAATGTTTAAGCAAAAAGGAAAAACAATTACGGCAACCTTTGGTAAATCAATTCCTTTTACCACTTTCGATAAGTCATTTAATCCAACTGAATGGGCTCAGAAAGTTAAAGAACATGTTTATCAGTTGACAAATGATCAAAATAGAGAATTTAATAAACTCGGATAAAATTTTGTAAATTTGTTATCCTAAACCATAAATTGAATATGAAAGACATAATCAATCCAATAGACAAGAAATTAATCGAGAAGGAATTAACTCCGGAAAAATTTCTTCGAAAAACAAATAATGGAGGTAATGAATTATATATAATAAATTTTCATAACTCTCCAAATACAATGCAGGAAATTGGTCGATTAAGAGAACTAACCTTTCGAAATGCAGGTGGTGGTACTGGCAAGGATATTGATATTGATACATTTGACACACAGAAAGAACCTTACGAACAACTTATTTCGTGGGATCCCGAAGAAAAAGAAATTGTAGGAGGTTATCGTTTTCATGTTTGCAACCAAAGTAGCGATCCAAATAATCTGGCTACTTCGAAATTATTTGAATTTTCGGAAGAGTTTAGTAAAACCTATCTGCCTTTTATGATTGAACTTGGTAGATCGTTTATACAACCTAAATTTCAGTCAGCATCAGCAGGACGGAAAGCTTTATATGCACTCGATAATCTCTGGGATGGACTAGGTGCCTTAATAATTGAGCATCCAGAGATAAAATATTACTTTGGTAAGGTTACCATGTATCCACATTTCAATCCTCAAGCCCGTAACATGATTTTATATTTCCTAAAAAGTCAGTTTCGCGATGAAAATAATTTTGTTATTCC
>JAIFLC010000055.1 GCA_020049295.1 Bacteroidota bacterium | reverse complement strand
GAAAAAGACACTTGGTAATCGGACGATAAAAATCCAATTATCCAAGTGAAAACTGGAAATAGAAATCCTAAAACCAAAAATCCTGGCGTATAAGTGACCCTGTCTTTATACTTAAAAACTAACAAGGCGGCTATTTTATCAAAAATATAGGTCATTTATTTGCAATTACAATTACATAATTATTGTTGATGCTTTTTTTCCAATAAATTCAGCAATTTCATTTGATTTATGCGACAATCCACGTTCCATTGGTTTGAAAGTTGCTAATTCAATTACCCCTAACACTTGCTCATCGGCAATAAAAGGAATAATTGCTAAGAACCTCGGCTTATGAGAACCTAATCCACTCATAACCTTAACATAACCTTCGGGTAATTCGTTAATAAACATTGCTTTTTTATCTTTTACTACTTGACCCGATAAACCATCCCCTTCTCTAAATTCCGTTGGTGGCACTTCAGAATAATACGCATAATTGGCCACAGGAAAATACTTTTTTTCATCTGAATCGTATCGATAAACCATGCCAACTACTATTTCAATTTGCTTACTTATTCCAGTTAATAAGGCATTTCCAAAAGATTCCCAATCAGAAAACTTGCCTAAATCATCATTTAACCTATTTATATTAAACGAAAGATCATCGGCTTCTTTAGCTTTAACTTCCACTTCTTTTTCCAATTGTTCAATTTCATCAGTCTTAATGGCCCTGCGCTTCTCTTCTATTTCCAAAAAATTATTAATTGCCCGGATACTATTAAAACCCAGACCCAAAATTAAAGGTACTTGAATTAGAAACACAGAAAGAAGCGTAATAGCGGCTCCTTGACCAAACACAAATTTTGATGCCCATAAAATAAGAAATACCGAAATAACGCTTAATATTAGCAAAAAAACAAAGTTTGTAATAATTCTTTTTCGATATTTTAATAGTTCTTCCATCAATATTTTCTAATCAAGGGTTAATAAAAAATCAATTATCCGTTGTGTGCTATAAACGTGATCAACATTGGTAGCATTCATACAAGCCAGAGTCATTGTGGGTACTTGGCATTCATTAGGGTCCTGAACAATGGTTAGCCCTCCATTTTCTTTTACACTTTTCAATCCTAATGCACCGTCCTTGTTAGCCCCACTTAAAACAATTCCAACTAACTTCTTTTTAAAATTATAAGCCGCAGAAAAAAACGATAAATCAATTGAAGGCCTGCTATGATTAACAGCATCTTCGGTTGATAGGGCAAATTTATTACCCAACTCTACATATAAATGATAGTTTGCTGGTGCCAAATAAATTTTACCTGTCTTAATAGGCTCTTTGTCGATTGGCTCAACAATAGGCATTGCTGCTTTAATTGAAAGAGCCTCGACAAATCCTGATCTTATATGTTTCAATCGATGCAAACATAAAATAACAGATAAAGGATAATTAGCAGGTAACGAAGAAACAATTCTTGTTACTACCTGAAAACTTCCGGCTGAACCCCCTATGATTACTGCTTTATAATCTGACATCAATCAATTCTTTTGCGATATATTTTTTCAGCTTCATTAACTAATTGCATTTTCTTTCCTATCTCAGAATATTCTAATGATTCCATATTTCCCAAAATTAAATAGCCACCTACCACAAGGTTATCAATTAATTTTCGAGCTACTTTTTCATATAAAGGAAGGTTATATTGTATCATCATATTTCGGAATAATATCATCCGATAGCTTTTATTTACTTTTTCTTGTGAAATATTAGTTGTATCAAATTCAACATCATCAATTAGTTCTGGATTCATTAAGGCAAAGTTACCATCCATTTTATAAAATTTGTTAAACTCAAATTTTCCAGAAAGACGAGTATAATTGGCTTCTCCAATTTCCATTTTCTTCAAATCATAACCATAGCCGGCTTTTATTCTTTTCAATCGATTCTTGGAAGGACAGGAAGCTGTAATTCTAATATTCTTCGATAATCCCAATTCGGACATTACCACCATTAAAGAGAATAATTCATCGCCAGAAGATTCACCGGCTAACCATATTTTTGAACCCGATGAATGTGCTATTTCAGGAAGGTATTTTTCACGTAATTCCCTCCAAAGCGATGGATCTCTAAATATTTCAGTAGTATCAATCATTACCAGATCTAAAAAATCTTCATATTCAATATTATTCCGCTTAATCTGGTTCACAAATTCATCAACCAAGTTTATGTTATAATATGACATAACGTGAGTGAAACGCCTTTTAAGTATGCTCAGAGTATAGTCACTCAAATCTAACCCATACGATTCATGAATCGTGGCTATAATTTTTTTTGTGTCCACTATACCTAAGTTATCAATCATTCTATCCCTCTGTTTTAAAATTGTTTCTTTTTATAAAATCCTTTTGTTTTGTCAAAATTATTGGCTACTGAACCTAATATGCTTTCATGAGCTCCTAAAATAAGGTGGCCATCACGGTATAAACTATTACTAAATAGCTCTATAACTTTATTTTGTAATTTATTGTTAAAATAAATAATGACGTTTCTACAAAAAATAATATCGAACTTAGAATAAAAAATATTTCCGTCTTTAACTAAATCATGTTTTCGATAAACAGCCTTTTCTCTTAAAAATTGCTTCATTGTAATAGTATCCTTCACCTTATCAATATCAAAATATTTCTCATAATCTACTACAATTGGCTCCTCGTAATTAAAGGGGTTCTCCTTAATTACCTTATCAAAGTTATCAAAATATCCCAAATTAAATCGATATTTATATTGACCGTTCTTAGCCGTTTCAAGCATGTCTGAATTAATATCGCTGGCAAAAACCTTTGCCTGTTCAAACATCCCCAATTCATTCAAAAGAATGAGCATGGAGTAAATTTCTTGTCCACTGCTACATCCAGCATGCCAAATAAAAATAGATTTATTCTTTTTTAACTTGGGTAATATCTGATACTTTAGAGTAGTCCACATTTCTGGATCCCGAAATAATTCCGTGGTATTGACTGTAATATCTCTAACCACTTTTTCAAGAAAATCTTTGTCTTTACTTACTTTTAACGATAGCTGATTAATATCCAAATGATTGTCAACCAAAAGCTTTTCAATCCTACGCTTGAAAGACCGATCAGAATAATCAGTAAAATCATAGGTAGAAGACATTCTGATTGTCGCAATAAAACGAAGGACATCTTCATTTGTTACCATACAGTAATCATCATTTGTTAAGTTTACAGCAGATTTGCTACTATGAACAGTGGTAAAAATAATAATTTTTATTTAATTAAATATTTTACCGAGAATTATATTTCCCAGCTACTGTTTCTTAAGCAATCTTACTTCTATAGGTTTTTTAAGATTCAATGAAGCCTTTTAATACAATGATAATAAAACACAAAGTGACCGTTTGATTTCTTTTAGGTAGGCAAATCCCTTCGCGATGAGACAAAATAGTTAATTACGCATAATAGTATAACATTATCTATACTGAAATAGCCTATTAGTTTTTACTGATTCTGCACTTATTGAATCAATTATTTTTTATGGTTTTAATCACACAACCCTTCTTCAATAAGCAACTTGCTTTTTCTCTCTGGATAATGTTTTGGAATTTAATTGGCCTTGAATTTAAAAGATAGTACCACTGGATTATGATCAGAATTTTTAAACTGCAAATCTATAGTTTCACTAAATACTTTATCCAAATTGGGTGAAAGTAGAAAGAAATCAATTACTGTAGTTTCGGTAGTTTTTATATCATAGGGCTTATCTATCATTCTATTGGTAGGAATATTATTGGAAAAGATCCACTGCCATCCTTCAGGCATAAAATCAGATGCAATTCTAATCCGTGTTAGATGACCTTCGGTACTCACTGTCGATTCCTCGCCTGGAATGGGCGGATTTTGATTCCAGTCTCCACCAACCATAATATAGTTTCCCCTTTGATACTCTTCCAATAAGAATTCTCTCAACATTTTCATTTGTTCTTTTCGTAGAAATCCAGTATCATAGGCTTCGTTGTGTGTATTAACAACCAGTAATTGTTTGCCATCAGAAGTATTAAAACGTTGAACCATAAAGCAGCGATCCAACATAAAAAGCCCTTTGGGCCAGGCATAATTCCCTAAAAAGGAGTGCCGGGTTACATCAAATGGTTCAAACATACTGAATGCGGAAATACCTCCATTTACTTTGCCCATTGGATTTGAGGGAGGAACAGGAACAAAAGTAACTTTATAATTAATCGCCAAATAATGATAAAATCCTTCCAATACATTCGAAATTTTCTCGCTTTGGTTAATCTTATAGCTTCGTCTTGAATTCAAATCTACTTCCTGGAATAAGAAGAAATCATATGCTTGATAGGCTTTTATCACCTCCATAATTCCGTCAACATTCTCTTGAGTTCTTTTTTTTGATGTCCTGACTTTTTCTCCCCCATCATAAAAAAAACTCATATCATCACCCAACCCACAATAACCAATATTCCAATTAAATACTTTCAACGTATCCGAAACATTCACTATTTCTCCTTTGGCTTCACTGAGCTTTTCAACAGCTGCTGGTTTATAATCGGCTAGGGTGCTGTAGCTCAAGAAAATTATAAACAGCAGAATTAAAGCAAGAATAACATAAATGAATAATTTTAGAATACGTTTCATATAGGTTTTATTTTAAGATTGATTATTCGAAGGTATGCAAATTTTAGATTCAATCATCCAAGGAAATAAAAATCTACAGTTAATTTTAAAAATTGATGCATACGGTTCTTAATTAGTAATGAGCTTAAATGTAAATAACACTGAAAAACGTTTGCATAATTAAATACAGGGGTTATTAATCACTATTTTCGATAAATTAATAATAATACATCTCTTTTAATAGGGTTGTGTCCAAATATTCCTGTTTATTTTTAAATTTGTAATTAAATCTAAATACAAAACAATGGCAACAATACGATTTAAAGCACTAGAAGCGTTAATGACGCGACAGGCAACACCTGTAGAACAGCCACAAAAAAAAACATCGGAATACTTTGCTGAGAATGTTTTTGATAAGCGGAAAATGAAAGAATACCTTTCAAAAGAAGCTTATGATTCTGTGATGGATGCCATCGATAATGGCACTAGAATTCCTCGCCGAATTGCCGATCAGGTCTCATCAGGAATGAAAGCCTGGGCGGTAACAAAAGGGGTAACCCACTACACCCATTGGTTCCACCCGTTAACGGGTTCAACCGCTGAAAAACATGATGCTTTTTTTGAACCATCATTGAATGATGGCGTAATTGAAAGCTTTGATGGCGCAAAACTAGTTCAGCAAGAACCGGATGCATCCAGTTTTCCAAGTGGGGGCTTGCGAAATACTTTTGAAGCAAGAGGCTATACAGCCTGGGACCCATCCTCTCCTGCTTTTATCTTTGATTTAACCCTATGTATTCCAACTATTTTTGTTTCCTATACAGGTGAGGCCCTTGATTATAAAACACCCTTGCTGAAATCGCTAGCCGTTTTAAATAATGCCGCTACTGAGGTTTGTCAATATTTTGACAAAGATGTAACAAAGGTAATTGCCACTCTTGGTTGGGAACAAGAGTATTTTTTAGTGGATAGTGCTTTATACATGGCTCGCCCCGATTTAATGTTAACCGGACGAACCTTAATGGGTCACTCTTCAGCAAAAGATCAACAATTGGAAGATCATTATTTTGGAACTATCCCCACCCGAGTAAATGCATTTATGCGTGATTTTGAAATAGAAGCCTATAAATTAGGGATTCCAATAAAAACTCGTCATAATGAGGTAGCTCCAAACCAATTTGAATGTGCTCCGGTTTATGAAGAAGCCAATCTGGCTGTTGACCACAACATGCTTTTAATGGATTTGATGAAAAAGGTATCGAGACGTCATAACTTCAAAGTGCTATTTCATGAAAAACCATTCAAAGGAATAAATGGATCCGGAAAACACAACAACTTCTCAATGGCTACTAATACAGGAGTTAATTTGTTATCGCCAGGAAAAAACCCAAAGTCAAACATCCAATTCTTGACCTTTATTGTGAATACCATCAAAGCTGTGTACGACCATTCTGATTTATTAAGAGCAAGTATAGTTTCCGCTGGAAACGAGCATCGCTTAGGCGCTTCTGAAGCACCTCCCTCAATTATTTCAGTGTTTATGGGAACTTATTTGAGCAAGATTCTTGATGAATTAGAAGAACGCGTATCAGATAAGAAAATGTCACCCGATGAAAAAACAGAATTAAAATTAGACATCGGACGTATCCCTGAATTATTGCTCGACAATACGGATAGAAACCGCACCTCTCCTTTTGCCTTTACTGGAAACCGGTTCGAGTTCAGGGCTGTAGGTTCCAGCGCAAATTGTGCGGCACCCATGACTTTTCTAACTTTGGCCGTGGCCGATCAGTTAAAAAAATTCAAAGTAGAAGTAGATGTTAAAATTGATTCTGGGATTAAAAAAGATGAAGCCATATTCCAAGTACTTAAAGAATATATAATTGCTTCAAAACCTGTTCGCTTTGATGGAAACGGATACAGCCAAGAATGGGCTGATGAGGCTCAAAAACGTGGATTAACAAACATTAAAGATGTTGTAAAAGCCCTGGATGCCTTTGTTTCTCCAAACACATTAACCCTTTGTACTTCAAATCAAATTTTTACAGAACGTGAATTGGAAGCCAGGCGCGAAATAAAAGTAGAGCATTACACGAAAAAAATTCAAATTGAATCAAGGGTTTTAGGTGATCTGGCTACGAATCATATCATTCCAACAGTTTACAAGTATCAAAACCAATTGATTGAAAATGTTACTGGGTTAAAACAAGTTTTAGATGTTAAAGATTTTGACCAAATTGCTGGAATACAGCTTCAAACAATGAAGCTCGTAAAAAAGCCAATGCCGTGGAAGACACTCACGAAAGAGCTATTTTATATACTGAAGAGGTACGGCCGTATTTATCAGAAATCAGATACCATATTGATCATTTGGAAATGATTGTTGATAATGAAATATGGCCTTTGCCTAAATACCGGGAATTATTGTTTGCCAGATAATAATAATTTAGATTGAGAAAAGGTCTCTTGGAATTTCAAGAGGCCTTTTTTATTATAGTTCAATCACAAAACAATATATTTTACAATATTTAGTTTTTTGCTTTCATGTTTTTTATATAAAATATTTCATTACCCCCCTATAATTATATATTCTAATAATTTTTATATAATAATATCCTGCTTTATTAGATAATTAATGCACTATTTTTATTTTAGTAAACCTTTTTTTACATTTTTCAATAATTATTTACATTTATTATTTTTTTTATAGTTGCCATTTATTCCTTTTGAGCCGTAAATAATAAATATTTGAAACTTTTAAATGGATTATTATATGAAA
>JAIFLC010000151.1 GCA_020049295.1 Bacteroidota bacterium | reverse complement strand
GGCAAAATTAGAAATATAAAATCTTTATTAAAATGAGTCAGCCTCCAATTAAGATTTTTTCAGGTACTAAATCACGCTATATTGCTGAGAAAATTGCAAAAGAATATGGTATTGAATTAGGAAGTACATCTTTTATTGAGTTCAGCGATGGTGAGTTTCAGGTCGCATTTGAGGAAACAGTAAGGGGAGCTTATGTATTTATTGTTCAGTCTACATTTCCACCATCTGATAATCTTATGGAGTTACTATTAATGATTGATGCAGCCAAGAGAGCATCAGCATATAAGGTTGCTGCAGTAATTCCTTATTTTGGATTTGCTCGTCAGGATAGGAAAGATAAACCCCGCGTTTCTATCGGAGCAAAATTGGTTGCCAACCTTCTAAGTGCTGCAGGAGTTGATAGAGTTATGACACTTGATTTACATGCAGATCAGATCCAGGGATTCTTTGATGTTCCAGTAGACCATTTATATGCATCCTCAATTTTCGTCCCTTATATAAAAAGTTTAAACCTTGATAATATGGTTTTAGCTGCACCTGATATGGGAGGAACTAAAAGAGCAAATGCATACTCTAAGTTTTTGGAAACGCCCTTAGTAATTTGCCATAAATCCAGAAAAAAAGCAAATGTAATTGATGAGCTTACGGTAATTGGAGATGTTGAAGGTAAAAATGTTGTTATTTTGGACGATATGATCGACACTGCTGGCACTATTACAAAAGCCGCAGATATGATGATGGAAAAAGGGGCTCTCAGTGTTAGAGCAATTGCAAGTCATGCAGTTTTATCAGGTCCTGCATATGAAAGAATAAATGAATCAAAAATTTTGGAAATTGTTGTTACTGATTCATTGCCAATAAAACCCATATCTGATAAAATAAAAGTACTATCTATTGCAGGCGTTTTTGCCGACGTTATTAATAAAGTACATAATTATCAATCAATAAGTTCTAATTTTATTGTTTAATAGTATATATTTGCACACTAAAATAAAAAGCACATTGTAAAAAAGTGTGATGGGGAATAAGAAGCTTTTTAATTATTTTTAGTATTATTCTGAGTAACACGCAATTAAAAAAAAATGAAAACAATTGAAATTAAAGGTAGCTTAAGAGAAGCTGTTGGTAAAACAAATGCCAGAGAAACTAGAAAAAAAGAAGAAGTTCCATGTGTTTTATATGGAATGGGAGAAAATGTTCATTTTAAATTGAATGAAAAATCATTTAAACAATTGGTATTTACACCAGAAGCTTGTCTTGTTGACCTTAATATTGAAGGTAAGAAATACAAAGTTGTTATGAGAGATCTTCAGTTTCATCCGATTAGTGACAAAATTACTCATGCTGATTTTTATCAAATCGATGAAAAAAAACCTATTTGGATTCATGTACCAGTAGTTGTTGAAGGTACATCAGAAGGTATTTTAAAAGGTGGTAAATTAGATCAGAAAATGAGGAAAATTAAGATTAAAGCTCTTGTTGATAATCTTCCTGATCACATTTCAGTAGATATTACTCCACTCGAAATAGGTAAATCAATTAAAGTTGGTGATTTATCATTTAAAAATGTTGAATTTCTTGATCCAAAAAACGATGTAGTAGTTAGAATTAGAACTGCACGTGCTGCTCAACTTGAGGCCGCAACGACCGAAACAACTGCTGCTGAAGGTGCTGAAGGTGCTGCTCCAGCTGATGGAAAAGCCGAAGAAGGTAAAAAATAATTTTTTACAAACAGATAATTAGTGAAATATCTTATTGTCGGTTTAGGAAATATAGGTGACGAATACGTCAACACACGACATAATGTTGGGTTTCAGATATTGGATGCTTTTGCCAAAGCATCCAATATTTCTTTTAAGGACAATCGATTGGCTTTCAGAGCTGAATATAAGCTGAAAGGACGAACATTTATTCTTATTAAGCCTACTACTTATATGAATCTTAGTGGTAGGTCGGTAAATTACTGGCTTCAGAAAGAAAAAATACCCGAAGAAAAACTACTTGTTGTTGTTGATGATATTGCCCTTCCATTTGGTACTTTACGATTACGTCCAAAGGGTAGTGATGCTGGACACAATGGATTAGCCGATATAAATTTAACATTGGGTCACCAGAACTATGCACGACTTCGTTTTGGAATAGGAGATGATTTTCCAAAAGGATTTCAGGTTCAATATGTACTCGGCGAATGGAGCGATGAAGAAAAAAAGATACTCCTTCCCAAATTCGATTTGGCTGCTGATATAATAAAAAGCTTTGGTTTTGTCGGCCTTGCACAAACAATGAACCAATTCAATAAAAAATAACCTTTATAAATTATATACCTCTTAGATTTTTTTGTGCTTATACTTTATTTCTAAATTTGTTTTCAAATAATTACATATGGAAAACGAACACGACATACGCATTGATAAGTGGCTTTGGGCTGTACGTATTTTTAAAACCCGCAGTCAGGCTTCCGAAGCTTGTCGGAAAGGACGAATACTCATTAATGATGTTCAGGTTAAACCATCACGAGTTATTAAAGTGGGAGAAATTGTAATTGTCAAAAAACCTCCGGTAACTCATCAGTATAAAATACTTGGACTTCTGGAAAACCGACAATCTGCAAAAATGATAGTTAGTTTTGTAGAGGATCTCACTACTGATGAGGAAAAAGAAAAAACCGAAATAAAAAAACATATCGGTTTCGAAATCCGCGATAGAGGAATCGGTCGTCCTACAAAACGCGAACGTCGATTAATTGATCATTTAAAGAAAATACAATAAATTGGAAGTATGATAATTGCAAAGGTCAAGAAAAAGGAAAATATTGCCGAATATATTTTATATATGTGGCAGATCGAAAACCTGATTAGGATTTTTGAATTGGATATTGAAAAGATCAATAAAGAAATCATTCTGAAATTTGATCAACCTGATAACATTAAGAATGAAATGAGAGATTGGTATGTTGGGCTTATTGCAATGATGAAGGATGAAAATATAATTGAAAAAGGGCATCTGCAGTTTATACAAAATTCACTAAATGATTTAAATGATTTGCACATTAGAATGATTAAGTCTCCCGAAGAAGTTGATTATCAAAAAAACTATGTACTTGCTAAACCTGGTATTGATGACTTGATTCAAAAATCAACCAATCCAACAATAAATGAAATCGAAGCTTGCTTTAATGGCTTATATGGATTGCTGATATTTAGAATGAAAAATAAAACGATTAGTCCTGAAACAGCTCAAGCTATGCAATATATCAGTAAACTTATTGCTGAACTTAGCAAAAAATATAAACAAATTGAGAATGGTGAAGTTGAGCTTTAATCAATAAACTTATATCTATAATTTTCTGAACTAACCATACAGATTTGTTTTTTACCAAAGATCTTGTACCGATATTTTGCCACCAAATCGTACAAAAAATCTCGCATAGGTTTTGGAATTATCCTTAATACTTTAAATATTACCCAGAATCTACCAAGCTTATCTGTGATTTTTAAAACAGCATCAGATTTAAAAAAGAGTTTGTTTTCTATTATCAGAATTATTGATTCATTATAATTTACAGGGATTTTGTGAGATGCTAGAATCTTTTGGGTTAAATCGGATTGAAGCGATAAAAATCTGAAATAATCCTTTTTATCTCTATTAATTAAGAATTGAACTAACCCCGAACAAAGATTGCAGTATCCGTCGAAAATAATTAATCCTTTATGTTGAATGTTTTGTTGATTCATTTGAAACTCCTGGCAAAAATATTTCAAGTACTTTACTCTGATGAACAGGAATAAGATTTATTTGTTCAATAACTGCCGGAATAAGAATTGTTTCACCTTTTAAAACCCTAATTCGTTCCTTTTCATAATACTCAATTTCAAACTCACCATCGAGACACATGTATATTACAAATGAATCGAGCGTATTGTATTCTTTTTCGATTGGCTTTTCAAAATTAATAATGTTTGTTTGAAAGTACTTATTTGATAAGATTTTAGAAGATTGGTTTTTGACTACTGAGTAATCGATTTTGTAATTAGCGTATTTTTTAAAATCGATGGCATCGATAGCAAGTTCTGTATGCAATTCTCGCTGATTTCCTTCATCATCCAACCTATCCCAGTCGTAAATTCTGTATGTAATATCTGATGCTTGCTGAATTTCGGCCAATAAAATGCCCGCCCCAATGGCATGTACTCTGCCTGCAGGCAAATAATACACTTCGTTTGGGTTTGCCTTAAATGTATTCAGAATAGAAATAAAATCTTTATTTTTAACATGATTTAAGTAGTGGGTCTTGTCCATTTCATGGTTAAAACCCGAATATATTAGAGCATCCTTATCAGCATTTATAATATACCACATTTCAGTTTTTCCAAATGCTTCATGTCTTTTCTGTGCCAACATATCATCAGGATGAACCTGAACAGATAAGGCTTCATTTGCATCAATAAATTTTATAAGTAAAGGAAATTCCAATCCAAACCTTTCATAAACACTGTCGCCCACTAAATCACCCATATAGATCTCAATTAACTCCTGCAAATCATTATCAGCAAGAAATCCATTTTCTACAACAGATATATCTCCATCTACACCTGAAATTTCCCAACTTTCTCCAACTTTTTTGTTTTTGGGAAAAGGTTTGTTTAAGAATGTGCTTAATCTATTACCGCCCCATACTTTTTCTTTGCTAATAGGTTTAAACTTTAAAGGATATAATTGATTCATATAGGCTTATTTTATTCTTTTATTAAGTTTTGATCAAGTTTATGATTTTTCCTATTTATTATTTATCTTCAACACGACGAATTTAACTCGTTAAAGTTATAAAATTTATTGATATGTCATTTATAATAGGAATAGCAGGAGGAACAGGCTCTGGTAAAACAACTGTTGTTAAAAAAATTATTGAACTATTACCAAAGGATGAGGTAGCAATACTCCCGCAAGACTCATATTATCGAGATAATAGTGACCTTCCACTCGAAGAACGGCAGGAGATGAACTTTGATCACCCTCGGTCACTTGAGTTTAGCTTGCTGGTGGAACATATAAAACAATTAAAAGCTGGTAATTCAATTCAACAACCCATCTATTCGTACTTAACCTGCACCCGATCTAAAGAAACTATTTTAGTTGAGCCAAAAAAAGTGGTTATTGTTGAAGGAATTCTTATTCTTGCCAATGCTCAATTAAGAAATATAATGGATATAAAAGTTTTCGTTGATGCCGATAACGACGATCGTCTTATGCGTGTTATTATGCGCGATATTGTTGAACGTGGGCGTTCGGTAAACAAAGTGCTTGAGCGTTATGAAAAAACTGTTAAACCGATGCACCTTCAGTTTATTGAACCTACAAAAAGGTATGCTGATATAATTATTCCGCAAGGCGGCAATAACAAAGTGGGAATCGATATTCTTGCTTCGATAATTGAAAAGAAACTAAACTTAGGCTCTAAACTTAAATAGAAATTTGTATGCTTGATACTATAAAAGTTGAAAATATTCTGTTTATAGATATTGAAACTATTCCCCAATACCCAGATTTTACAGACATTCCCGAAACTATGAAATATTTTTGGGAAAAGAAATCATCATATTTTAGAGAAGCAGATCAATCGGCTGCCGATGTTTACCAAAGAGCTGGAATCTACTCAGAGTTTGGACGAATTATTTGTATCTCAGCAGGAATTGTTATAAATAAAAATGATGAGAAATCAATCCGCATTAAGTCGTTTTATAGTGATGATGAAAAGCAGCTTCTTGATGAATTTGCCGGAATGTTAAAAAAATATCATTCATCGAATAAAGATTTGCAATTGTGTGCTCATAATGGAAAAGAATTTGATTTTCCCTATATAGCTCGTCGAATGATTATAAATGATGTTAAACTGCCCCAGATTCTTGATGTTGCAGGTAAAAAACCTTGGGAAGTTCAGTTTTTAGATACCATGGAACTTTGGAAATTTGGCGATTATAAGAACTATACCTCTTTAAATCTATTAACCCATATTTTTAATATTCCTACGCCAAAAGATGATATTGATGGGAGTATGGTGGCTGATGTATACTGGAAAGAAAAAAACCTAGACCGAATTGTTACCTATTGCGAAAAGGATGTGTTGGCAATTGCACAGGTATTTTTAAAATACAAAGGCGAATCGTTGATTAAACAAGAAAACGTTGAGTCGGCAAAAACCAAATAATTATTACGGCAATAAAAACTGAAGGACAGTTTTTAAAAAAAGTTTGGGTTGTTCTGCATGGACCCAATGTCCGGCATCATTGATGGTTTCAAATTCGGCTTGAGGATAGATAGTTAGTATTGCTTTAATATCATTTTCCTGAATGTAATCCGAATCTGATCCTTTAATAAAAAGTACCGGAAATCCGGTTATCGATTTTTTGTTTTTAAAATCGTTAATATTCATGCCATCAATAATTTTTGGAAGTTCATTCTGTAAAACAGAAATGTTAAGGCCCCAATGAAATTTATTGTCTTTAGATCTTTTAATATTTTTTAAAAGAAACTGTCTTACCTGATTTTGTTGTATTGATTCAGAAAGGATTGCATCTACTTGTTCTCTACTTGAAATATTCGAAAAATCAATAGATAACATAGAATCAAGGATAATTTTATGCTGAAGCAATTGAGCCGAATTGGTTGTTAAATAGGATAAAGGCGAAATATCAACAACAATAAGACTTGAAATTCGCTCAGGGTAATCGGCCGAAAAAAACATGGCAGTTTTTCCTCCCATTGAGTGACCCAAAATTATTGCTTTTTCAATGGATTGCTGATCCATAAATTCGCGTAAATCTTCCTTAAGTAAAATGTAGTTATGTTCATGTGTATGTGGCGATTGCCCATGATTTCGCTGGTCGATTAAATAAACTTCGAAATTTTCGGCAAGTTTTTTTCCTATAGTAAACCAGTTATCCGATGATCCATATAAACCATGGATTATAATAAGAGGTGGTCCTTGTCCTAACTTTCTGAAAAACAAATTCATATCGGTTATTTAAGCTCTCTCAAATACATTTGTATCGTATTTTCTAACCCAAAATAAATGGCATCAGCAATCAGTGCATGACCAATAGAAACTTCAAGTAATCCAGGGATATTTTGATTAAAATACGTTAGATTATCAAGATTTAAATCATGTCCGGCATTTAATCCAAGCCCCAAATTATTTGCTACTTCAGCAGCTTTTATAAAAGGAGCAATTGCTTCTGCCTTATTTTTTTTAAAATTTGCAGCATAAGGCTCTGTATAAAGCTCTACGCGATCGGTTCCTGTATCGGCAGCATTTTTAATTAATTCCGAATCAGGATCAATAAAAATTGAAGTACGAATGTTTTTATCATGAAAAACCTTGATTACATCTTTTAAAAAAGCCTTATTTTTTAGTGTATCCCAACCGGCATTTGATGTAAGCGCATCGGGAGGATCAGGAACTAATGTTACTTGATTTGGTATGACTTTTAGCACCAAATCAATAAAACTCTGTGATGGATAGCCCTCAATATTAAACTCGGTTTTTATAATTGGTTTTATATCATAAACATCCTGATATCGTATATGTCGCTCATCTGGTCTTGGATGTACAGTAACCCCTTGGGCACCAAATCTCTCGCAATTAATAGCTGCATCAAGCACATTAGGAATATTTCCTCCACGGGCATTTCTTAATGTTGCAATTTTGTTTATATTTACACTTAATCTGGTCATAATGTAATAATTTACAATATTGTAAACTTTGAAGCGTTTTGATTGTTTAAAGAACAAAAATACAGTATTTTTAAGATACTCGGACTCATGTTGGCAAAAGATTTAATATCAGACGAAATTCCTGCTATACGAACCTCTGATACAGCCGTGGAGGCCCTTAACTGGATGGAGGTTTTTCGTGTTTCGCATTTACCCATTGTAAATAGCGAAGAGTTTCTTGGACTTATTTCTGATGCCGATATTTATGATCTGAATGCTCCCGAAGAAGCTATTGGTAATCACAGACTATCTCTTTTACGACCATATGTGAGACTAGATCAGCATATTTATGAAATAATTGAACTTGCTGCCAGATTAAAACTAACCATTGTTCCTGTACTCGATTATCACAACAAGTATATGGGTGTTGTTCGTATGAATGATTTATTGCATTATTTCTCAAAACTAACAGCAATTGAAAAACCCGGAGGAATAATTGTTCTTGAAATGAGCCAGAATGATTACGAAATGACCGAAATTGCCCAAATCGTGGAATCAAATAATGCCAAGATTTTAAGTATGTATGTTAACTCAGCCACCGATTCAACAAAACTCGAAGTTACTCTTAAGTTAAATGTAACTGATCTAACATCCATCATTCAAACATTTAACCGATATGAGTACACCATAAAAGCATCATTTATGGAATATGATGAACAAAATGATTTGTATAATGCACGATATGAGCTTTTTATGAAATATTTAAATATTTAGTTGCTGTAATAAAATTGCTTTTTACTCGAATAATAATGTAGAATATGAAGGTTGCTATTTACGGACGAACTGTTGATAAAGAATTTGAAAGCTATGTTAAGGAATTTTTATCCATTCTTAAGCAACATAATATTGATTTCGTTATTGAAAAAAAGTTTTTTGAATTTCTGCGTAATGAGCTAAAATTCATTTTTAATAGCATTAAAACATTTGAAACGCACGAAGACATAAAAAACTCAATAGATCTAATAATTAGTATTGGTGGTGATGGAACAATACTCGAAACAATAAACCTGGTTAGAGATACCAATATTCCAATTGTTGGAATTAATACAGGGAGACTTGGCTTTCTCGCAAATATTGCAAAAGAAGAGATTAGATCGGCCGTTGAAGCAATAATTGAAAAAAAATACAAAATCGATGAACGTGTTTTGTTAAAAATAAATACCGAATCAAATATATTTTCAGACTTTCCTTATGGTCTTAATGAGGTTGCTATTCAGAAAAAAGACTCTACAATGATTACTGTTCATGCATTTATAAATGACGAATTTCTGAATACTTATTGGGCTGATGGATTAATAATATCAACACCTACCGGATCAACAGCATATTCGTTAAGTTCTGGCGGTCCAATAATTATACCTCATTCAGGTAATTTTATTATTACTCCTATAAGTGCTCATAATTTAACTGTTCGTCCAGTTGTTATTCCTGATTCGTCTGTGATTAAGCTTAAAGTTGAAAGCCGAAGCAATAACTATTTGATTTCATTTGATCACAGATCGGTTATTATGGATAATTCGGAAGATATTATAATATCCAAAGCAGAGTTTAAAATTAAACTACTGAAATTAAATACAACTGATTATTATTCAACGCTAAGAAATAAATTAATGTGGGGAATTGATAAACGTAATTAAATCTTAAAAAAAGTTAATTCGATTAATAATCCTTTTTTGATTTATAAAAATAAATACCTTTGTATCAATGATAAAACATATAGTAAAATATAGAGTTTATTTTCTTTTATTATTACTGGTTTTTCCATCTTTTGGATATGGCCAGAAATGGAAGCTTGACAGAACAGAAATCCTTTTTGGTGTTGGTACTGTGAGTTTCTTTGGTGATATTGGCGGAGCAGAAAGTACTGATGCACTATGGATTTCTGATCTTGATTTTATGTCAACAAGACCCAATGTAAATTTTGGTTATCGATACAGAATTGATGAATGGGGCACTATTCGCGGCAATTTAACCTATGGTAGATTTATAGGTTCAGATGAAAACTCTTCAAATGCCGATCGGAATTATGCATTTACCACAAACCTTTATGAGCTTACTGGATATTTTGAGTATTGGCTAATTAAAGAAAAACAAATGGTACGATATTCATCTATGAGTTTACGTGATGGCTTACGTAGGTTTAATGCCACTTTTAGTGTATATGTTTTTGTGGGTATTGGTGCAGTTTATTTTACACCAGTTGCTCAGGACAATTTTGTAGGTGATCCAAGATTTGTTGATGATAAAAATTTTGGAATTGTTTTACCTGTTGGTATTGGAATAAAATATCCACTTACATCACGCAATTATTTAGGATTTGAATTTACAGGACGATTAACAAGTACTGATTACATTGATGGATTTAAACCTAGTGGATCAAAGTATAACGATACCTACTATTTTACTTCTTTTTATCTTACTCATAAAATAAAATTCAAACCCAAAAGAAGACAAACTAAATAATAATTCATCATGAGAGGTATTTTCTTTTTTAGTGTTTTTCTTTTTTCTTTTTTTTTTACTTCAGGTCAAGGTAGAGCAGAATACGGTTTGTTTTTAGGAACATCTTATTATAATGGCGATATTAATCATTCGCAACAATTCTATTCTCCTTCGTTAGGTTTAGGAGCAATTGCAAATTATAACCTTAGCAAACATTTGGCTGTTGGTTTAAAAGGTTTCTATGGGAGGCTTAATGGAAACGATGCTGATTTCTCAAATTCTGAAAATGTAGTAAGACAGGCCTCTTTTTCAACCAGCGTGATTGATATTTCAGCAATTGTTGAGTTTAATTTTATGTCATATACTAGTTCGGGATTTATAAAGAAGAACGACGAACGATTTACACCCTTTGTATTTTTAGGCATTGGAGGCAATTATGTATTTAACTCCACAGATAATTCTACTCCGGTTACAATTCCTTTTGGATTAGGATTTAAATATAATATCTTTGAGCGCGTAACATTAGGGTTGGAATGGAGTTTCCGAAAAACCTTTAATGATACAATTGACGGGGTAATCAATGTACAAGATCCTGAAAATACTCCTTCAATTCATAACGACGATTGGTATTCGTTTTGTGGTTTGTTCGTTACGTATAGAGTTTTTAAAGAAAAGATTGATTGTCCGGCATATATAAAGTAGAGGTGAGATGAGTTTAAAAGATAAAATCGATGGGACAAAATTGCCAGTACATGTTGCAGTTATTATGGATGGTAATGGCAGATGGGCTAAAAAAAAAGGGAATCAACGCATTTTTGGACATAAAAATGGAGTAAAAGCTGTTCGCGATACTGTCGAAGCTGCTGGAGAGATAGGAGTTAAATACCTAACCCTTTATGCTTTTTCTACCGAAAACTGGAATCGCCCTAAACAGGAAGTGGATGCACTTATGTCATTGCTTGTCTCAACTATTAATTCTGAGTCAAACACACTAATGGAGAACAATGTTCGTTTAAAAAGCATTGGTGATATTGCAGGTTTACCCAAAAAAGTTCAACAGAATTTATCAGAAATTATTCAAAAAACAGAAAAAAATACAGGATTAACTTTAATTTTGGCCCTTAATTATAGTGCACGATGGGAAATCCTGAATGCAATTAAAAACATTGTAATCGATTCAAAGACAAAAGATATAGAGGTAAATAATATAAGTAATGATTTTTTTGAAAAGTATCTGAATACAGTTGAAATACCGGATCCTGATTTGTTAATAAGAACAAGTGGCGAATATAGAATTAGTAATTTTTTAATTTGGCAAATAGCATATACTGAATTGTTCTTTACAGATGTGTTGTGGCCGGATTTTAATAAGGAAGAATTTTTTAAAGCAATAATAAGCTACCAAAAACGTGAACGACGATTTGGTAAAACAAGCGAACAAATAAAGAATATTTAAATTAAAATAAGATAGAATCGGAATGGTAAGAAAATTTGTATTGAGTTTCTGTTTAGTACTTTTAGGAATTCAATTATTAGCGCAAGAAGAAGTAGATTTCAAGTCTTTACAGATTATTGATTACAAAAAACCCAAAGCATATATTATAAAGGATATAACTGTTTCTGGTGTTAAGTATCTTGATCATAATATTTTGGTTACATTATCTGGGTTGTTGATTAATAGACCGATAACTGTACCAGGTGAAGATATTACAAGAGCTGTAGAAAAACTTTGGAAACAAGGTTTGTTTTCTGATATAAAGATTACTGCAACCGAAACTCCCGGTGATAGTATTATTTTAGACATATTTTTACAAGAGAGACCAAGGTTATCAGAATTAATAATTACAGGAGTAAAAAAAGGCCAGGAAAAAGATCTCCGTGAAACATTAGAGCTTAAAAGAGGAGTTCAGGTAACTGAAAACACCATTAATAATGCAAAAAGAACTATTCGTGATTATCTGTACAAGAAAAAATACCTGAATACGGAAATTGATGTTTACCAGTTCGACGATACGGTTTCACAACAAAATAATGTCAACTTAAAAATTGATATTAACAGAGGCCGAAAAGTAAGAATTAAAGAGATCGATTTTGTTGGAAACGAGGTTTTTACTGATGCTAAGCTGCGTCGCAAAATGAAAGAAACTAAGCGTCGGGATCTAAATATTTTTAAAGCTTCCAAGTTTATCGAAAGTGATTATAAGGATGATAAAGATAAAGTTATTGCAGCATATAACGAGAAGGGATTTCGTGATGCAGAAATAGTTAAGGATAGTGTCTACAAAATAAGTGATCGACGAATTGGAATAAAGATTGAAGTATTTGAAGGAAGGCAATATTTCTTCCGTAATCTCGACTGGATAGGTAATACAAAGTATTCAGCTGCAATTCTCGACAGAGCACTTAAAATTAAAAAAGGTGATCCTTACGATACCGAAATGCTATCTAAACGACTAAATATTGACGAAGATGCAGTAAGCAGTTTGTACCTCGACAATGGTTATCTTTTCTTTAATGTCAGTCCTACCATAATGAAAATAGATGGAGATTCAATAGATCTTCAAATGCGTCTTTTCGAAGGTAAGCGCGTAAGATTAAATAATATTATTATAAAAGGTAATGATAAAACCAATGAACATGTAATTCGTAGAGAATTGCGCACTAAACCAGGAGATTTATTCAGTAAATCTGATATTATGCGTTCTCAACGAGAAATTGCACAACTTGGACATTTTGACCCTGAGCAATTTGGCATTGAGCCGATTAATATTAATCAGGCGGAAGGAACGGTTGACTTGGAATATAGCCTGGTTGAGAAATCTAATGATCAGCTTGAAATTGCTGGTGGCTGGGGTGCTAATATGTTTATTGGTACAATTGGTTTGCGTTTTAGCAATTTCTCAATTGGCCGTGTTCTTAAGAAAGGTGCATGGAATCCAATTCCTTCAGGTGATGGTCAAACACTTAGTTTAAGAGTACAAACAAATGGTGAGTATTACTCACAATATAGTGTGAGCTTTATGGATCCATGGATGGGTGGTAGAAAGCCGAATGCTTTCTCTGTTTCTTTTTACCATTCAGTGCGTAAAAACACGAATTATGTTTATGAAGTAGGAGACGAGTATATCAAAATTACTGGGGCATCTGTCGGGCTTGGTCAACGATTAAAATGGCCTGATGATTATTTCACTCTTTCAAACTCAATTAGTTATCAATTATATAGATTGAATGATTGGGGTGGATTTATTATTAGTAATGGAAAAACAAATAACCTAAGTATAAGCACAACCTTTGCGAGAAATTCTATCGATTGGCCTATATATCCCCGAAGAGGATCACAATTTGCATTAACCTTACAGGTTACTCCTCCATATTCATTATTTAAAGAAGATATGTGGTGGCAACTAAGCGAATCTGAAATAGCTGATGCAACAACAAAAACAACTGATGAGTATAATCCTCTCACAGCCACATATACCTTGGATCAAGCAATATCTTATGCAATAACTGATCGAGAAAATCAAACCAAGTATAATTGGATGGAGTACCATAAATGGAAATATAAAGGATCGTGGTTTATTAAAGTGTGGAAAGATATGGTTCTTGCCGCAAATACTGAATTTGGTTATCTGGGTTATTTTAACAAGGATGTGGGTCATGCACCTTTTGGAAAATTTAAATTAGGTGGCGATGGTTTATCTGGCTATAATATGTACGATGATGATATTATTGGTTTAAGAGGATACGAAAATTACACCTTAACTCCACCGTATCATACATCTTATAAAAATGGAAATGTTTACGAAAAAATAAATTTCGAACTACGTTATCCGATATCTTTAAAACCGCAAGCAGTAATATATGTACTTGGTTTTGTTGAAGCAGGTAATGCATGGGAGAGTATTGATGAGTTTAACCCATTTAAAGTTAAACGATCTGCAGGTGTTGGCCTTAGAGCATTTTTACCGATGTTCGGATTGCTTGGTGTAGATTGGGGTTATGGATTTGACCAAATACCGGGTAACCCAGATGCGAATGGAAGCCAGTTCCACTTTGTAATTGGACAACAATTCTAAAAATATCGAATATGAAAAAATCAATCCTTATTTTAGGCCTGATATTTGTATTTAGCTACTCATTTGGTCAAAAGTTTGCTTTTGTTGATTCCGAATATATTCTAAGCAAAATTCCTACATACAAGGGAGCTCAGGATAAAGTAAATCAACTTTCGAAAGAATGGCAAAAGGAAATTGAAGCTGAATATGCTGAATATGATAAACTTTTTAAAGAGTTTCAAACAGAAAAGGTTTTATTAACTGATGACATGAAGAAAGTTCGTGAACAAGAGTTAAGTAAACGAGAAGCAGAGGTTAAGGAACTTCAGAGAAAGTATTTTGGTCAGGATGGGATGCTTTTTAGAAAAAGACAAGAACTTATGAAACCAATACAGGATGAAGT
The DNA here is from genome assembly GCA_020049295.1 of Bacteroidota bacterium. GTDB lineage: Bacteria > Bacteroidota > Bacteroidia > Bacteroidales > UBA12077 > UBA12077. The sequence goes on along the minus strand of JAIFLC010000151.1, from coordinate 7,468 downwards.
ATATAATGCAATAAAAACACTTGCAGAAACAGGTAATTATTCAATTATTTTTGATACAGCAGGTGGAACAAATATTTTATATACTGATCCTAAGCACGATAAAAGCGATGAAATTTTAGAAAAACTAGGGTATAAAAAATAATTTATTAAATTTGTTAATCATTTAAAAAAGTAGAAATATGAAAAAGATTTTTGGATTCTTATTTGTTGTTTTATTATTTATAGCAACAACAGCATTTGCACAGAAAGCAGATTTAAAATTTGGCCATGTTAATTCCACAGAATTGTTAGAATTAATGCCTGAGCGAGAAGCTGCAACGAAACAATTACAGGATTATAGCCAAATGCTACAAAAAGAAATGGAAGCAATGCAAACTGAATATCAGACTAAAGTAACTGCATATCTTGAAAAACAAGCGACCTTCTCTGATTTAGTTAAAAAATCAAAAGAAGCAGAAATCCAGGAAATGCAACGCAGAGTTCAAGAGTTTCAACAAACTGCACAACAGGACTACCAACAAAAACAAGCTGAATTAATTCAGCCAATTATGGATAAAGCTCAAGCTGCAATTGAAAAAGTTGGTAAGGATAATGGTTTTACATATATTTTTGATCTTAGTGCTGGTGGCCTGGTTTATCATTCAGCACAAAGTATTGATATTTTACCTTTAGTTAAAAAGGAACTTGGTATCGTAACTCAGTAAATTTCTTTTAAATATATAATGACCATCTTTTTAAAAAGAGATGGTCATTTTTATTATTTACTATGGATAAAAGACCTATCGGCGTTTTGGATTCGGGTGTTGGTGGTTTATCGGTTTGGAGAGAACTTGTAAAAACTTTACCATACGAGAATACTGTTTATTTTGCTGATACTGAAAATTGCCCATATGGACCTAAATCTCAGCAAGAAATTATTAAAATTGTTGATAAGGTAGTAAAGTTCTTAATTTCATATGACGTTAAACTAATTATTGTTGCATGCAATACAGCTACTGCAGCAGCTATTGATTATCTCAGGTTGCATTATGATATTCCTTTTATTGGCATGGAGCCGGCGGTTAAACCTGCTGCATTAAATACAAAAACTAAAAGTATTGCGGTATTAGCCACCGAGGGTACTTTTAACGGTAAATTATATCTCGAAACGAGTAAAAAATATGCTTCTGACGTTGACCTACATATAAAAGTAGGTGATAAACTAGTTGAGATAGTTGAAAATGATAAGATTAATTATCCTGAAACAGAAGCTCATTTAAAAGAACTTATGATACCTCTGGTTCAGAAAAATATTGATCATCTGGTTTTAGGATGCACTCATTATCCTTTTTTAACAGATGCTTTAAAAAAAGTTCTCCCTTCGAATATAACAATTATCGATCCTGCTCCAGCAGTTATTAAACAAACTACTAATGTTTTAATTGAAAAAGACTTGATGAATAATTCAATGGATAATCCAGAATATAAGTTTTATTCTTCAGGAAATCCAGAAATACTTGAATCATTTGTTTATAACATAACTGGATTTCACTATAAAGCAACGACTATTTAAAGGATTATTCTTCATACCATTTTGCATACATCAGGTAATTATTGGCTATTCGTTCAATCATTTCGCGGGTTTGGTTTGGATCTATGGATTTAATTCTCTTAGCAGGAACTCCGCCATAAATACTGCCTGGCTCAATAATGGTGCTGTCGAGAACTAAGGCTCCTGCTGCAATTATAGAATTTTCCCCAATTACAGCATGATCCATTATAATTGCACCCATCCCAATAAGGACATTATCATGTATTTTTGCTCCATGAATAATTACGTTATGACCTATGGATACATTATCTCCTATCTCGATAACAGATTTTTGATAAAGGCAATGAAGAACAGCACCATCCTGAATATTAACCTTATCACCAATTCTTATTGAGTTAACATCCCCTCGAATTACAGCATTAAACCAAATGCTACAATCGTTACCAATTATCACATCACCCAAAATTGTTGAATTCTCAGCTAAGAAGCAATTATTTCCAAATTTGGGATCGAAACCTCGTACTTTTCTAATTAGCGCCATCTTTCTGTTTTTTCTGTAAAGATAATATATTCACATTAACACAAATAGATGAGAAAAATCATTTCTTTTAAAGGGGAAAATTAATCTGAAAAGTATTCATTATTAATTTACATTGATTAATTTTGCACTATTATTTGATAAAAGTAAATTATTGAATATAAACTGATAATAAAAACTCAATAAATGCATATAAAATAGTAGATCTGTTTTGTATGCATTTACAGTTTGTAAAAACCTGTTATTAATAATTATTAAACTAAAATCTATCATGAGTAAACAAAAACAAGTCCTCGAGTTAGACCATGTCGTTGTAAGATTTTCTGGTGACTCAGGGGATGGAATGCAGTTAACCGGAACTCTTTTCTCCGATGCATCTGCATTGTTTGGTAATAGCGTTTGTACGTTTCCCGATTACCCATCTGAAATTCGTGCTCCACAGGGTACTGTATCTGGTGTTTCTGGATTTCAGGTAAGCATTGGTACTAAAAAGGTTAATACTCCTGGTGATTATTGCGATGTACTTATTGCAATGAATCCTGCAGCCCTAAGAGCTAATGCAAAGTGGGTAAAAGCTGGAGGTATGATTATTGTTGATGCTGACACCTTTAATGAAAAAGGACTCCAACGTGCTGGTTTCAAAACCGATAACCCAATCGAAGAGCTAAAACTTGAAGATTATAAGGTAATTTTTGCTGATATTACCAATTTAACTAAAGAAAGTTTAAAGGATTCGGGTCTTGATATGAAAAGCATTGTTCGTTGTAAGAACATGTTTGCTCTTGGTATGGTTTACTATATTTTTGACCGTCCTCTAAATTATACCGAGCACTATTATGAGGTTAAGTTCAAGAAGAAACCTGAAGTTATTGAAGCAAATAAAAAGGTACTTAAAGATGGATACAATTATGCTGGAAATATTCAAGCGATAGCCAATACTTACACAATACCTTCATCTACAACTATTCCCAAGGGAACTTATCGTAATGTTAATGGTAATACAGCTACTGCATGGGGCTTTATTGCAGCTTCAGAAAAATCAGGATTACCTCTTTTTTGTGGCTCGTACCCAATTACTCCAGCAACCGAAGTTTTAATTGAGTTGGCAAAGCGTAAAGATTTAGGAGTTAAAACCTTACAAGCAGAGGATGAGATTGCGGGTATTTGCACTTCAATTGGAGCAGCGTATGCTGGTAACTTTGCAGTAACATCAACTTCAGGACCAGGTTTATCACTTAAGAGCGAAGCAATGGGTCTTGCCGTTATGACTGAACTTCCTTTGGTTATTGTTAATGTTCAACGTGGTGGACCTTCAACTGGATTGCCAACCAAAACAGAACAATCAGATCTTTTTCAGGCTTTATATGGTCGTAATGGTGAATGCCCAATGGTTGTTATTGCAGCAAGCACTCCAAGTAACTGCTTCGATTTTGCATTTACCGCTGGTAAAATTGCAATGGAGCATATGACCCCAGTCGTTCTACTTACCGATGGTTACATTGCAAATGGTACAGAACCTTGGAAAATCCCAAGTATGAAAGATTTTCCAGCCATCAATCCTCCAATTGTACCAGAAGGTACCGAAGGATATATGCCATACGCGCGAGACGAGAAACGTTTAGCACGCAGTTGGGCTTTCCCTGGTAAAAAAGGACTTGAGCATCGTGTTGGTGGACTTGAAAAGGACTTTATCAAAGGTAGCGTATCACACGATCCTATTAACCATCAAAAAATGACCGATATTCGTGCTGCTAAAGTTGAAAGAGTTAAGGAATTTATTCCTGAACAGGATGTTTTCGGCGATAAAGAAGGAGACTTATTAGTTATTGGATGGGGTGGTACATACGGACACCTTCTTACCGCTGTTCAAAAGATACGCGAGGAAGGAAAGAGTGTTTCGCTTTGCCATTTCAACTATATCAATCCTCTACCAAAGAATGTAAAAGAAATCTTTGGACATTACAAAAAAATTCTTGTTTGTGAGCTCAATATGGGTCAATTTGCAAATTATTTACGTATGAATTTTCAGGAATTCAATTATAATCAGTTTAATAAAGTACAAGGTCTTCCTTTTACAGTTGTTGAACTAGTTGATAAATTTAATAAAGTATTGGAGGGTAAGTAATCATGGCTGAAAATTATAAATATACACCTCAGGATTTTAAGAGTGATCAGGAAGTAAAATGGTGTCCTGGTTGTGGAGATCACGCAATTCTTAGCGCTGTTCAAAGAGCTCTTCCTGAAGTTTCGAATGCTCTAAATTACGATATTGAGCGTTACGTTTTTGTATCGGGTATTGGTTGCTCAAGCCGTTTTCCATATTACATGAAAACTTTTGGATTTCATGGCATACATGGACGTGCCTCGGCTATTGCAACTGGTGTTAAAGTTGCTAACCCAAAACTTAGTGTCTGGCAAATTACTGGTGATGGCGATGCTTTGGCAATTGGTGGAAACCATTTTATTCATGCTATTCGTCGTAATATTGATATCAACATTCTACTTTTCAATAATGAGATCTATGGTCTAACCAAAGGACAATATTCACCAACATCAAAACTTGGTGCTATCACAAAGACTTCTCCATTTGGAACCGTTGAACATCCTTTCCGTCCTGGTGAATTAGTTATTGGCGCTCAGGGTAAATTCTTTGCACGCTCAATCGATGTAGATGTCAAGCTGACAACTGAAATAATGGTTGAGGCTGCAAAACACGATGGAACCTCAGTTATTGAGATTCTTCAGAACTGCGTTATATATAACGATAAGACACATTCAGCAATTACTGATAAGGAGAACCGCGAGGATAGAACTATAGTAATTCGTCATGGTGAAAAGATGGTATTTGGTAAAAATCGTGATAAAGGACTTATCTTAAGTGGAATTAGTCTTAAGGTTGTAACTATTGGTGAGGGTGGTTTTTCAATGGATGATATTCTTACCCACGATGCTTTTGCGCCAAATCCTGGGGTACATATGATGTTAGCTAATATGGAGTACCCTGAATATCCAGTTGCACTTGGTGTAATTCGTAACGTTAAAGATTCGACTTACGATGATAATGTTCGTGATCAGGTTCTTGATGTTATGAAAACAGCAAAGATTAAAAGCGTTGATGATTTACTTCATAGTGGCGAAACCTGGGAAGTAAAATAAAATTACATTACTATTTTATAAGGGATCGGATTTTTCGATCCCTTTTTTATTGAATTTATTTGATATAGTTTACTTTTATCTACACTAAATTTCATTTATATTTATAGGATGTGGATTAAACAATCCTTAAAATTAAAATTCGGAACCACCCATTTTATTCTTTAGATTATGAATGACTCTTTGGACCAAAATGAATTAAGCAAGTTGCTTGCCGAAAACAAGGAACGACTCAAAGAACTTTCGTGCATAAATCAGACATCTGCCATTATTAAAGAGGGTAAATCTATTGAAGAAACACTACAAAAAATAGTTCTGCTAATGCCTAAAGCATGGCAAAATTCTGATTATACTGTATCACGTATTCAATACGGAGGAATAAACTATTTAAGTCCTGGATTTAACGAAACGGATTGGAGACAAAAGCAATCTTTTCAAGCCATTGATGGAGAAGAAGGTTCTATTGAGGTGTTCTATACAAAAGAATTTCCAAAACTATTTGATGGCCCATTTTTAAAAGAAGAAAGAGACCTGATAAACAACCTTGCAAATTTAATTGTAGGGTATATAAACAGCCTTAAAGCAAAAACAATTATTCGTAAAAAAGAACTTGACAGGCCTGGATCTGTTAAAGGTGATCAAAACCAGGATAAGTCCCTAAATAGCAGACAACTGCTGCAAAAGTTTTTAAATAAGCATAATTCTGATCGCGACCTTTTACATGATTTAATGCCTTTTAAGGTAAAGGAAATATTGCTTGTGGCCAACCTATATGATGCATATAGTATTGAAAAAGAGGGTAGGTTTACTGATCATATATTAGGTGAGTATCACCAGCTTAATCTTACTTCTCTTCCAAGAGTAACGGGTGTTTCTACAGAAGACGAGGCATTAGAGGTTATGGAAAGCAAGCATTTCGATCTGGTTATTTTAATGATGGGTGTTGATAAAAAAACACCCCTGAAGATCAGCCATACACTAAAAGAAAAATACAAATATATTCCTCTCTATTTGTTACTAAACAACAATAGTGATTTATCAATTCTTGAGGAGCAGAAAAAGGATTTATCGTCGATAGATAAGGTATTTATCTGGAACGGCGATTCTAAGGTGTTTTTTGCAATGGTTAAATTGATCGAAGACAAGGTGAATGTTGAAAATGATACACAAGGTGGTCTTACGCGAGTAATCTTATTAATTGAGGACTCAGCTAAATACTATTCTCGTTATCTCCCCATGCTCTATAAAATCATTATGGAGCAAACCCGACGATTGATAGAAGATGTGAATACGGATGATTTGTATAAAGTGCTTAAAATGAGAGCACGTCCTAAAATCCTTTTGGCAGGCAATTACGAAGAAGCCATGCTTATCTTTAATCAATATAAGGATTATTTTTTATGTGTTATTTCTGATGTTAGCTTCCCTCGTAATGGAGTTATGGATGATGAAGCAGGATTTGAATTAATAAAATTTGTACGCGAAACCGTACCCAATCTGCCAACTGTTTTGCAATCATCAAATCCTGATAATGCAAAAATATCATACGAACTAAAAACAAATTTCATCAATAAGAATTCTGAAAGTCTGTTGCAAGACCTTAAGAGTTTTATTAATTATCATCTTGGCTTCGGACATTTCGTCTATCGCGATAATCAGGGCAGACAAATTGCTGTGGCTAAGTCGATGGCAGAATTCGAATCGTACCTTAAAACAGTACCCGACGATTCACTTGTATATCACGCAGTTAAGAATCAATTTTCACTTTGGTTAATGGCTAGAGGTGAAATGCAGATTGCAAAAATTATTAATCCGTTGCGTATTACTGATTTCGAAAATACTCAACAATTGCGTGATTTCTTAATCAATATTCTCAAGATATACAGAAATGAACAAGAAAAGGGTAAAATCGTAAATTTCAGTGAAACCGCTATACTTGAAGAAAACAATATTGTTAGTTTAGAATCAGGATCATTAGGAGGTAAAGGCCGAGGACTGGCATTCATTAATACACTCATTTATAATTTTAAATTCAAAGAATTATTACCTCTTATTAATGTTAGAACTCCTCGCACAAGCATTATTGGAACAGATGAGTTTGATATGTTTGTTGAAGCAAATAAGCTGGAAGAAACCATCTTTAACGAAATAAATTACAGTGAATTAAAAAAGAAATTTTTGCAAGGAGAACTTTCTTATACCTTAAAAAAGAGACTAAAAATATTTTTGAAATTAATCACAAGGCC
>JAIFLC010000011.1 GCA_020049295.1 Bacteroidota bacterium | reverse complement strand
TGATATTGGTTGCGGTTATGGTTACCTTTCGTATATTCTTCATTTTGTTTCAGATGAACGAATAATTACTGGAATAGATTACGATGATGAAAAAGTACTAGTTGCTAATAATTGTCCATCGAAAAACGAAAAAATTAACTTTGAATGTGCCGATATTACTAAATATAATTTTGAACCAGCCGATGTTTTTCTTTTAAGTGATGTTTTACATTATATCCCAGTAAATCAGCAGGAAATAGTTATTGCAAATATGGTTAATAACTTGAACGATAATGGTATAATAATTATCCGAGATGCAAATTCCAAACTTACAGAACGACATAAAGGGACTAAGTTTACTGAGATTTTCTCGACAAAAATCTTTGGATTTAATAAAACAGCCGACGAATCAAAACAGTTGTATTTTATTTCTTCTGATGATATTATCGATATGTTTAAAAAACACAACATGGAAGTTGAAATTGTTGATCAAACAAAACACACATCCAATGTTGTTTATATTATAAAAGAAAAAATCACTTGTAAGGTTTAAATAAAAAATGGGCCAATCATTAACAAAGATTTATCTTCATATTGTTTTTAGCACAAAATACCGTGCAAATATAATTGATACAAATATTAGCGAAGAACTCTATAGTTATTTGGGTGGAATTTGTAAAAATTTAGAATGTTTTCCTGTAAAGATTGGCGGATATTCAAATCACATTCACATTTTATGTTCATTTTCAAAAAAGATTACTCTTATCAAATTTGTTGAAGAAATAAAGAAAAATTCATCTAAATGGATAAAAACTAAAGATGAAAAATATAAAAATTTTTATTGGCAAGATGGTTATGGGGCATTTTCAGTAAATCCATATGAGATTGATAAAGTTTCAAATTATATTGAGAATCAGGAAAATCATCATAAAAAAATAGATTTTCAAAAAGAGTATTTGACATTTCTTGAAAAGTATCAGGTCAAATATGACGAAAGATATGTTTGGGATTAATTGTATTTCGCCCTTACAGGGCTATTTTTATATTATTTTTTGCTAATTGCAGGGCTTTGCCCTACATTTAGCTATTTAGCCCTTTCAGGGCTAAAAAAAGAAAAATAGGTTCCAACAGCCTGAAAGGCTAATATATTAAAACAAAGGACGAAGTCCTTTGAAAAATATGAAAAGAACTAAAACAAAACCCTGTAAGGGTTAAATAAAAATCAAATAGAAATGCCCAAATACGATGTTGTTATTATAGGTAGTGGATTAGGCGGGTTGCTTTGCGGAACAATTCTGAGCAAGGAAGGAAAATCTGTTTGCATTCTCGAGAAACATCATCAATTTGGCGGAAATCTTCAAACATTTAAACGTGATGGAAAAATATTTGATACCGGTTTTCATTATGTTGGGGGTTTAAATGAAGGCCAGAATCTTCATCAATATTTCAAGTACTTTGGTTTAACAGATAAACTCAAGCTTGAGCGTTTAGACTTAAACAGTTTCGATAAAATTGGCTTTAATGGAAAAGAATATTCATTTGCTCAAGGTTTTGATCATTTCGTTGAAACTCTAGCTAATGATTTTCCCTCAGAAAAAAATGCATTGATTGAATATAAAAATAAGATCAAAGAAGTGTGTAACCACTTTCCTTTATATAATCTAAAGCCTGCACAAGATATCAGTTCAGAGCAAAAGTATCTTGAACAAAGTATCGGCTCCTTTTTAAACTCAATAACATCGAACAAAACTTTACAGAATGTTTTAGCTGGAAACAATCTTCTTTATGCCGGAACACCCGATAAATCATCATTAGCAATGCATGCACTAATTGCAAACTCATTTATTGATGGTGGAGCATATCGATTTGTAGATGGGAGCTCACAATTAACTGATCAACTGGTTAATATCATTGAACAAAATGGTGGTGTTTTAAAAAAGAATAGCGAAGTGATTCATTTTTCATTCGAAAATGATAAAATTCAATCTATTCAATTGAAGAATGGAGAACAAATTGAAGGAAGTCAGTTCATATCGGCTATTCACCCATATTCAACCTTACAAATGATTGATTCCAGTGTGATCCGGAAATCATATCGCGAACGAATAAATGAGCTTGAAGAAACCATTTCGTCGTTTATTCTATTTGTATCGTTAAAACCAAATTCATTTAAATATCTGAAAACTAATTATTATCATCATAATAACGATACTGTTTGGACAGCATCGAATTATAATGCTGAAAAATGGCCCCAGAATTACATGTTTCTAACTCCTCCTTTTAGTAACTCTAATGATTTCGCCGATTCAGCAATTGTTTTAACTTATATGAAATACGAAGAAGTTAAACAATGGGAAAATTTAAAATCGGGTAATCGAGGAGCAGAATATGAAGAATTTAAAAAACTTAAAGCAGAAAAGTTAATTGAACAGGTTGAATTAAATCATCTGGGATTTAAAAAAAGTATTCATAAATATTATACTTCGTCTCCTCTAACCTACCGTGATTACACTGGAACAAGAGATGGCTCTATGTACGGAATAGTTCACGACTGCAATCATTTTCTTAAAACTACTATTTTAGCTAAAACAAAAATACCAAACCTGTTGTTTTCAGGTCAGAATATTAACTTACACGGAGCATTGGGAGTAACTGTAAGCTCTGTTATGACATGTTCTGAAATTTTGGGGATGGGTTATTTAATACAAAAAATGAATCATGCATAGATTAAAAAAAATTGGAAGAAAGCTTTTAAAAACTATTCTAATTATTACTTTAATAATTATTGTATTAATTGGAATCTTCAAGATTACAACAAAGATAAGCCCTCCAGATATAACTAATCCACAAATAGAAAACCTACAGGTAACACAAGTTGATTCATCATTTTATTTTATTAAAAACAACTGGCTACAAAAAAGTAAAAGTGGCCTTTGGGAAATGTATATTGAAAGTGAAGATTATGAGCGTGGAATAATTAATGGAAAACTCACCAGAAATCTGATTTACAAACAGGAAAATGCGTTTATCAACCAAATTAAAGTGATGATTCCTTCTGAATCGTACCTTAAATTTTTAAAAAGCTTCTTAGCATTTTTCAATCGAAATATCGATAAGCATGTAATTCCTGAATATCAGAATGAGATTTATGGAATATCACAATCGGCTTCCGAACAGTTTGATTTTATTGGATCGAACTATCACCGTATTTTGAACTATCATGCTGCACACGATATTGGGCACGCATTACAAAACTTAAATCTGGTTGCTTGTACAGCATTTGCTGGCTGGGATTCTTTTTCTGAAGACAGCTCGTTAATTATTGGCCGTAATTTCGATTTTTATGTAGGTGATGAGTTTGCCGAAGATAAAATCATTATGTTTTGCAATCCTGACAAAGGATACAAATTTATGATTGTAACCTGGGGAGGAATGATTGGGGCAACATCAGGAATGAACGACCAGGGACTAACTGTAACTTTAAATGCTTCAAAATCGGAAATCCCTTTTGGTGCAGCAACTCCAATTTCACTCGTGGCAAGAGAAATATTGCAATACGCATCAACTATTGAAGAAGCTTTTGAAATAGCTAAAAAACGTAAAACATTTGTTTCAGAATCCTTATTTATTGGGTCAGCAAAAGATGGAAAAACAGCATCAATTGAAAAATCACCCAAAAACCAAGCACTATTTGAAACAACTACCGATTATATTATTTGTACAAATCATTTCCAAAGCCCTGAAATGAAAATAGCTGAAATTAGTAATGCAAAACAATCTGATTACGCAACATTGTATCGATATAATCGTGTCGAAGAACTTATTAATCAAAATATTAAACTCAATGTAAACTCAGTTGCAAAAATATTGCGTGATCAAAATGGGATTCATGATGAGAATATTGGTATGGGAAACGAAAAAGCAATAAATCAGCTTATTGCACACCATTCGATCATTTTTAAACCGGAAGAATTAAAAGTATGGATTTCAACATCACCATTTCAATTGGGTGAATTTGTTTGCTATGACCTGAATAAGGTATTTGAAAAAGCTGATTCTGTAAAGTCTCATCAGATAATATATGAAGAAAACTTAACAATACCTGCAGATACCTTTCTATGTTCGAATTATTATCAAAACTTCATTCGTTTTAAAGAAATTCGAAACCAGATTCATGCAGCAATTAAATCAAATAAACAGATTGCCGATGAAGATTACCTTTTCAATGAAATAATTGATCTTAATCCGGAGTTTTTCGAAACCTACGTTTATATAGGAGATTATTTTTCACATTTTAGTATAACTGACAAAGCAATACTGGCATACAAAAAGGCATTGACCAAAGAAATTCCGAATATTTATCAGGCTGAAAATATAAAATCGAAGCTGGATAAAATGGGTAAATAGAACTTTTACATAAGTTGCCAATATTAATTCATTATAATTATTTTACTTTTACATGCATTCAAAACAAATAAACATGAAAATCAGATTTTTAATTCAGGTAATTATAATTGTAACCATCATACAATCTTGTAGAAGTAGTTCAACCGTATCTAAAATTTCTGAAGAATCAGAAATAGCATTTAAAGCGGGTGATTATAATAAAGCCCTTGCTGTATGTGAAAAAGAAATTAGCGATAAAGAAAGTAAAGGTAAAAGTGCCATCGGTCCGGTATATGTTGGAGCAGGTAAAGCCGCACTCGAATTAAACCAACTTGATAAAGCCCGAAAATATCTTGAAACTGCAAGAAGTATTAGCTATTCATCACCAGATATGTATGAATCACTTGCAAAGGTTTACAAAAATATTGATAATTTGTCCAAAGAAATTACAGCACTCGAGAATTATAGAAAATTTTATCCACAAGGTGAAAAAAAGAATACTATTGCTATTCGCCTATTCGAAACGTATGTTGAAAGCGAAAATTGGGATTTGGCTAATAAATTATGGCCTGAAATTGAACCGCAAGCACAATCAGACGTAAATCTGCTTGCTGGATACCTTGTGGTTAACAGAAAATTAGAAAACACAGCTGGTTGCGATAAAATTGCTCAGCAGATTTTAAAGCTGGATGGATCAAATGTAACTTCTCTAGAGTGGTATGCCGAAAAGTACTACTGGAAAGCAGAAAACCTGTATCTTTCTGAAATGAAGGCATATAAAGCAAAGAGAACAAATAGTCAGTACAACCGATTACTTAAAGCACTTGAACAAGTATATCCTGACTTTAGAAAATCTCGAGATTACTATCTTAAGCTATATAAAATTGAACCCAAAAAAGACTATGCAAATTACCTGGGTAACATTTTTACTCGATTAGATGATAAAGAAAAGGCAGAATATTATTATAAAAAGGCGAAATAACCCTGGAATGAAATATTGGAAGAATGGGTTAATGATGATTATGTAAAACATTCAAGTATTCCATTTTTCCATTTTCATAGTCTTTAAAAGGTTTTTAGCCAGGAACCAGCAACCAGTAACCAGAAACAAGGAATCAAATAACCATTCACAATAAAAATATTTTCAGATTGTTCCTCCTTTTAATTTTAAGATATTAAATTTGAAGTTTGTTTAAAATTACAGCCATGAATATTTTTCCGGAAGATATTGACTACAGGTCGTCAGAAGAAATAAAAAAATACCAGGAAGAAAAATTAAAAGAATTACTTAGTTATGTAAATAAGAATTCAGCTTTCTATTCTGAACTATTTAAAAAAAACAATATCAATATAAATGATATTCGCTCCTTAAATGATTTACAAAAACTACCATTTACTTCCAAAGACGATTTGTACTTAAGAAATGATGATTTTCTATGTGTTAGTAGAAATAAAATTGTCGATTATATTACAACTTCAGGTACTCTTGGCGATCCGGTAACATTTGCGCTAACTGATGCTGATTTAGAACGTCTTGCATACAATGAATGTATTTCGTTTAAATGCTCTGATGGATCACCTGATGATATTTATCAATTAATGGTGACTCTAGATCGTAGATTTATGGCTGGATTAGCTTATTTTTTGGGAATAAAAAAAATGGGTGCAGGAATGGTTCGTGTTGGTAATGGAATGATTGAACTTCAATGGGATACTATTTTGAGAATAAAACCAAATGCCCTGGTTGCGGTACCATCCTTTATTCTTAAACTAATTGAATATGCTGAAGCAAATGGAATTGATTATAAAAACTCAAGCATAAAGAAAGCTATTTGTATTGGCGAAGCACTCCGAAATCCAGATTTTAGTTTAAATACACTAGGTCAGCGAATTAAAGACAAGTGGGATATTAAACTCTATTCAACTTATGCATCAACAGAGATGAGTGCTGCTTTTGCCGATTGCGGTCAGGAAAAGGGAGGACATCATCATCCTGAATTACTAATTGCTGAATTCGTAGATGAACATAATAATCCTGTTTCAGAAGGACAAGCTGGTGAATTGGTAATCACAACTCTTGGAGTTGAAGGGATGCCTCTAATTCGTTTTAAAACCGGAGATGTGGTTCAACATTTCAATGGTAAATGCGGATGTGGAAGAAATACAATGAGAGTTGGACCTGTTATTGGACGAAAAAAAGAAATGATCAAGTACAAAGGAACCTCGCTATATCCACCAGCACTTTACGATATTCTAAACGAAATGGAATTTGTTGAGAATTATGTGATTGAAGTAACTACTAATGCAATTGGAACTGATGATATCCTTATACATATTGCTACCAATGGATATAACAGACCTGCAGATTTCGAAAAAATCATAAAAGACCACTTTAGAGCAAAACTAAGGGTTGCTCCCACCATTAGTTTCGAAACCAGTGAACAGATTAATAAAATAAAATTTAATGAGATAAAACGCAAACCAATTGTTTTTATTGATCGAAGAAATAACTAGGATTCATATAAAATAAGGAAAAGGAAGCAAATAACTTCCTTTTTTTAATTAGCATGGTAAGGTTCAATATTTTATTAAACAAAAAAAGAGAGCTAATTGCTCTCTTTTCTGGCGGTCCGGACGGGACGCAAAATGACGTATTTTCACAAATTCCAATTTCATAAGATTTCATCTGTATTCCACTATTTATGCAGTTTACATGCATTTTATAAAAATGTGTTGCATAACATTTTATTACATTTCATATTATTTTAATCGACAATAAATCGACAAATATTTTTTATA
>JAIFLC010000153.1 GCA_020049295.1 Bacteroidota bacterium | reverse complement strand
TTGTCATCTCTTCGTTAATCCACCGTATTTTTTCATTTAATGCATTCACCACACTGTCAATTGTTTCGAAATAAACTACAATGGGAATAAAATATTTACTTACTTCAGTAACATTTCTACCAAATTGTTGTGATACAATTACATTAACACCGCTTTGAAGCAGATAATTGCTAATTAGAACTCCTTTCTTTTGCAGTCCGTGCGTGTTTTCTTCAAAATTTTGAAAGGTATTTACAAGTTCTTCGATTAATACCAGGCGATCTTGTACCGATTCAAAAATTAAGTATTTATCGGCATCTCCGAAATGTTTTTTTTCGAAAGAATTAGAATTACTAACCGCAAAAGCAAATCGTAAATTCATTTTTAATTGTTTTTTATTTCAAAAATATTTCCTGATTTGTCTTTAACAAAAATCAAATCGCGTGTAGTTCTTTTTATTCTTATTAATTCATAAGATTTCTGTTGTACCTTATTGATAAGTTCTTCTCTATTTTGAACTGAGAAACAGATATGATTAATCCTCTTATTTTGGTCTTGTTTTGCAACAAATATCTCCAATGTTAAATCTCCCTTTTTTATTAAAAAAACAGGAATATCGGTATGAAATCCAAAAATATCATTCACTAATTCTTGGTTTAAAACAAAAGAACGAACATGCTCCATTCCGAGAATATCGATATAAAAATCTTTTATCTCATCTTTATGATTAACTGATATGGCTATATGTTCAAGATTCATTTATTCTATTTATTACAAGTTTCGTTGAAGTTATTTATTGTTTTTCGACAGTTAACAATCGAACATAATTTTTAAAATAAAATCGTTCTGCCGGATTAACAAATCCATAGTCTTTTAAAATAGTTTTCCAGTCGCGTTCGATATAATCGAAGGCATATTTGCATTCAATTTTCTTAAAAATATATCGATGATGTGCAGGCATTTTTTGCATATCGAACTCAGCGAAATCCAATATATTGAATGTTCCCCCTATTTTTAAGTTATTGTAGGCATTCTGAATTACTGTTTTTCTTACTTCGTGCGGAAATCCATGAATTACAAAACTGATAAAAATTTTATCGAACTCCTGATCCAATTTAAAAGCTTCGTCTATTCGTTTATTTATAAATTTGATATGTGAAAACGATTTGCAGTTTTTATTGAATTGACGTTCCATATCTTCCGAAATGTCTAATCCCACTAATAACGAATCTTTCGAAACGAATTGATTCATTAACAAGATATTACGACCTGTACCGCAACCCATGTCTAGGATTTTATCGTTAGGCTGAATATTTACATCCGAAATAGCTTTTTTAATAAATCCTTTATATAATCCAAATGAAGCAATGTTCATTATTTTATCGTAGTTACTGGCTGTAAATTTTGATAACTCTACACCTGAATCAGGATACAATTTTTCCATATTAATCGTTTTAAATTATAATATCTAAAAAACCAGCGCCAGAAAAACCCTGGCGCTTTAAGATTAAACTTCTAAAAAGGTTTTTGCTCAATAATAAAGTAAGATCTGTTTAATGTTTATTTACAATATTCACATCTTATATTGATTACTTTTTTATTTGTTCAATAATTCCTTCTGCAGCTTTAATTAAAATTGTTTTTGTAGGTGCAGCAGTTAATAGTGGATGCGAACCTATCTGAAATGAAACAAGTTCATAAACTGTAACTCCTTTTTGAATGGCCAAACTTATGGTATTAATCATTTCACCTGCAGATTTGCCACCCCAAACTTCACCGCCCAATATGGATCCTTCGCAAGGTGATGCATAAAGTTTAACCGTTAACGGTTTGGTATCTTCGAAACCACCTGGATGTGTATCAAAATCACTGAATTGGGCAGAAACATATTGAACATTCGCTTCAAGTGCATTGGTATCATTTAACCCTGCTGCAGCCATTGCTATTCCATTAATTTCTGTTGAAAAAACAGCTAATGTACCTGTAAAATTCTTACGGATTTTTATACCAAATAAATTATGTCCCAACACACGAGCTTCTGCAGTAGCTGTTGAAGCTAACATAACATAATCCATTCGACCTGTAAGAAAACCAACTGTTTGAGAACAATCACCAACTGCGCATACACCTTTTACTGTTGTACGTTCATAATTATCTACTACAATTGCACCCATTTTATTTAATTGAAGTCCTGCTTTTGCAGCCAATTCTGTATTGGGTTTGTATCCAATAGCCATAATTACTGCTTCACAAGGAATTTCTTCGCCTGTGCTTAATAACACCGAAGTAACTTTTCCTTCGGGTCCAATTATTTTTTCGACTTTTGTTGCTGTCTTTACTTTAATTGCTGTCTGTCTTAAAGCTTCTGTTGCTATTTTACATAAATCTTTTGAGAATGCTTTTGAAAAACAACATTCTTCGCTTTCAACAAGAGTAATATTTTTATCGGTATTTAGTGCCAATTGCTCTGCTACTTCTGCACCAATAAACCCACCACCAATTACAACAATATTTTTCTTTGTTTTTAAATCTTCGAAAACCTGTTTTATGTAATTGTAACTTTTCTTAATATAATAAACATTATTTAAATCATGACCAGGAATAAAAGTTGGAATTACTACATTTGAACCGGTTGCAAAAACCAGTTTATCACAAGAAAACTCTTTACCTGATTCAGTTTTTACTGATTTGTTTTCTGCATTTACTTCAATAACTTTTTCAGTTATTACTTCGCCACCCAAATCAACAAATGGTTTTGGGCCCATAACGTTTTTATCCACATCGCCCAATCTATAAAAAATGTAAGGAATACCGCAAGGAACAAGTCCCTTTTCTTCTTCCTTAAACATCAACATAGATTTATCTGGAAATTGTTTTTTTGCTGTAGTACCTGTAATTATACCTGCAGGACCTGCTCCAATAATAATAACGTCGTAATGTTTCATGATTCTAAATGTTTTTTAATTGATTATTTTGATACGCTTCGTAAGCTTGTTTTACTGTCATTTCGCCGGCACCAACATAGGTTTTAACACCAGCTTTTTCTAAAACGGTTGCAGCATTTCCGCCGGGACCATTGCCAGTAATTAATACCTTTGCACCTAATTCGAAAAGTTTTTGCGATGTTTTAGGACCTGCACCATGTGCTTCGTTTTCAATCTCGCGATTATCAAAAGAAGTAAATTCTTTTTTTTCTTCGTCATAAACCAAAATATATTCGGTTCTGCCAAATCGTGGATCCATCTTTGAATTCCACTCTAATCCGTTTGTTGTAAATGCTATTTTCATTGTTTTATTATTTTTGTTTTCTTTCTAATTGATTTTTTAAATAACTCTAATATTCTAACTATTATTAACAAGCTTTAAGCTATTAGCTAACAGCTGACAGCTTTTTAACTTTCTCCCAGCTTTTTATAATTGATTCTTTTAATTCTCCATTATCAAATTCAACAATAGTCTTTCCTTCGGTCATGGCTTTTGTAAAATTCTCATCGTAAGGCAAACTGGCTATATATTCGATTGATTCGCTTTTTAAAAAACCAAGTATTTCGTTGGTAACATCTTTATTTATATCTGCTTTGTTGATAATGCAACCTGCTTTAATATTAAATTTCTTCACCAATTCATGCACTCTTTTTAAATCATGAATACCAGATACGGATGGTTCTGTAACCAACACTGCAAAATGAGCTCCCGAAAGTGATGATACAACAGGACATCCTACTCCGGGAGAACCATCAATAATTATAAAATCTTTATTATTTTCGTTCGCAATTCGTTTAGCTTCGTTCTTAACTTTGGCTACTAACTTTCCCGAATTTTCGGCACCAATTCCAAGTTTGGCATGAACCATCGTATTGTTGAGTCTTGTATTCGAAACAAACCAATTCCCAACATTCTGATCGATCATCTCAATGGCTCTTTCGGGGCAAACCTTTGCACAATATCCACAACCTTCGCAATCTAAGGTACTAACTGTATACTGATCGTCAATAACAGGAATTGCATCAAATCGACACACATTGGCACAAATTCCACAGTTATTACATTTATAAGGATTTATTTGAGCAGCAACACCGCTAAAAAAACTCTCAGATTTTGCAAAATCAGGTTTCACCAACAAATGCATATCGGCTGCATCCACATCGCAATCGGCAACAACGACATTTTCACCGCCTAAATAAGCAAACGATGCTGTTACAGATGTTTTACCCGTGCCACCTTTTCCCGATATAACAACAATTTCTTTCATTACTAAATTTCGTTTTTTATAAAATCTCTGATTTTGATTAATTCTTCTTTAAATTCCGGAACATCATTATAAATCAAATCTCCCTTTGAATATAGCTCTGCAATTTTTCGAAGATTAGGAATTTTTGCTACGATAGGAATCCCATTTTTCTGGCAATAATCAATAACATCATCATTTCCAATACCGTATCGATTAATTATTACTGCAAAAGGTTTTTTAAGCTCCTGCATGGTTTCTACAGCAAGGCTTAAATCATGTAATCCAAAAGGAGTAGGTTCGGTAATTAATAAAATAAAATCGGCATCCTTGGTTGCTTCTATTACCGGGCAAGATGTTCCAGGGGGAGAATCAAATATTTTTATGGTTTGATCAGTAAAATTATTTTCAATAAAATCAATCGTTTGAGCAATTAAAGGAACAGCTTGTTCCTGACCAATATCCAAACGACTTTCAATAAAATCAAAATTATTTAATGCAAAGTGCTTTAATTGCCCCATTCTTTTTGGAATCATTGGTAATGCATTCACAGGGCATAATTCGGAGCATGCAAAACAACTATGGCATAATTCAGGAAAAACAAGTATTTGTGAACCTAACTGAATAACTGCATGAAAATTGCAATTCTTCTGACATTCACCGCAAAATGTACAAGAATCTTCTTTCCATTCAGGAATCATCTTGTATTTTTCTTCTTCAAAAATTAAATTTCCATGTATAAACAAACCCGAATTAGGTTCCTCAACATCCAAATCGGCTAAAACTACTTTTTCTGTTTCCGAAAGAAAAGCAGCAAGGTTGGTTGATAAAGTAGTTTTACCTGTACCACCCTTACCACTTGCAATTGCAATTTTCATTCTAAAAAATGATTAATGGTCACAAAGATTTTTTCCTGTTTGCAACTGATTGCTTAAATATTGTTCAACCAATTGCTTTGGAGTTCCTGCTTGGACACCCATATATACCTTAATATTATTCTGTGCAAACAAATCTTGCGCTGTTTGTCCCATTCCACCCGCAATAATAACATGAACACCTTGTTCAGCTAAAAACTTTGGATAAACGCCAGGCTGATGAAAAGGCGGAGTAATAAATTCTTCTTTAATCACATTATTATTTTCAACATCAACGATTGCAAATTTTTCGCAATGGCCAAAATGCGCTGTTAATTGATTATTCAGCGTTGGAATAGCAAATTTCATTTTCATTTTATTACAAATTTTATTGATTATTTATTTTTGTTAAGCAACTCTTCTCTTATCATTGTATGTCCGCATTTTGGACACTTTAAGGTTGTACATTTAACACCTTGATCGTGTGATATTTTTTCTCCACATTTTGTACAAACACAATATCCTCCGGGACCAAAGGCTCCGCCTTTGTTTTTCCCTTTACCTTTACCTATATTCATATATTTCTTTTTAATAATAAAAATCCTTTGGATATGGTTTTATCCATACCCAAAGGCAATCAAACCATAAACTACTCCTTATTGATACCAGAGATTTTCGTTTCAAGAAAATATATCTTTTCTTTAAGCAATTTTATTTCATTTTCTAATGAAAATCCTGTATTTGTAACATTATCGGTTGGGTTTTCAGTGATATTTCTTCCTCTGAAAAATCCTCTTCCAATTCCCGATCTATTACCACTTCTGAATTGACGACCCATTCCTCGTCCAAAACCGGAGTTGGTAAAAAATCCGGGGTTATCATTTCCAACGCATAATCCCATGCGTCGGCCTGTCATTTGACCCATACCTTGTGGTCCTGTTTTGTCTCCTCTTGGCATTTTTACCTCCTATTTTTGTTGGTTTCTATGATTACAGCATTTACCATGTCCAAATCCACCTGCCAGATTTAATAAACTTTTTGAATGGCAAGCAGGACATTCGGTTATTTCATCGTCAAACTTTGTTCTGAACATATGTCCGCAACTTTGACATTTAATAATATTATTTCTAAAATGAATATTACCACCATCAATACTCAATAATTTGCCATTCATAATAAAATCGGCAATCTTTTTACGAGCTTGTTCAATAAGCCTTGAAAAAGTAGGTCGCGAGATATCCATCTCATCGGCTGCCTCTTCGTGCGATAAACCAAGATGATCGGCTAGCCTGAATGCTTCAAACTCATCCAAACTAAGGGTAACAGATTCTAACGACACTCCTTTTACACCAATTGGTTTAAAATCAGCAAATATTGGCGGTTCATGGACTGTTCTGTTATTTTGTGGTCGTGGCATATAAATATTTTTTACAAATATACTGAACATATGTTCATAATACAAATTTTTTACTAAATTTGTAAAAAAATTAACATGGAAAGTCAGGAAAGAAAAGACAGAGCCATTACAAAACAAGCCAAAGTAGTATTTAAGAATCTCTTAAATGATCATAATACATTGTTTGGCGGAATTGCATTGCAATGGATGGATGAAGTAGCCTATATTACAGCAACCAGATTCTGCAAAAAGAAAGTAGTTACAGTTTCCACTGGTAAAATTGATTTTTTAAAACCCATTCCTCTGGGAACAATTGTTGAATTAATTGGTACTGTTAAAAATGCAGGGACTGTTAAACTGGAAATAAATGTTCAGATGTTTATTGAACAGAAATATACAAACGAAAGAGAAAAGGCCGTTGAAGGGAATTTTTATTTTGCAGCTGTAGATGACGACAATTTACCTGTTCGATTGTTTGATTAGTAAATAGTGAGCTGTGAATAGTGAATAGTTAACAGTGAATTTTGAAAACTATTAAAAAAATTCAAATAACTTTTCTGAAATTAGATTTGTATCCCCTTGTACCCTTTTACCAATTTACCAATAAACGAATAAACCAATAAACCAGTAAACCAATTAACTAATCGTCCCCGATCCAATAAGTTCTTCCCCTTCGTACCATGCTGCAAATTGCCCGGGAGCAATTCCACGTTGTGGTTTTTCGAATACAATATAAAGGCCTT
>JAIFLC010000083.1 GCA_020049295.1 Bacteroidota bacterium | reverse complement strand
TATTAACTTTTGGAGTCTGGAAAGTTGGACTGTATTTATAGAAAAGAATTGTTTAAATAATAAATTTGAGACTGAGTTTATTAATAAAAACAACTTATTTGCAATTATTAAGAAGCAATAATTAAATCATTTAGCAATTTAGTTGAATATCTTTGTTCTTAATTTACAATTATGGGTGTTATAAGAAAACAATCTGTTTGGGGTACAATTATAACCTACCTGGGAGCTATCTTAGGGTTTATAACAACAGGTATTTTGTTTCCCAAAATATTTGCTTCGGAACAGATAGGTTTGCTTGCAATTATTGTTTCTTATGCAACTGTTTTAAGTACATTTTCGGGATTAGGTATTAATCAGGTTGTGGGTCGATTTTACCCCTATTTTAAAAATAAAGAGAAAAACCATAATGGTTTTCTGTTTATTATCATTCTCGTTCCATTAATTGGATTTTTTCTCATATCGTTTATTTATCCATTAATCCAGGATTTCTTTATTAAAAAATCTGGAGAAGATTATCTGCTGACAAATTATATTATTTATGTAATTCCATTTCTTTTTGTAATTCTTTTCTTCGATGTATTCGATAATTATTACAAATTTCTGCATAATATAACCCTTGGATCATTTTTAAAAGAGGTTTTACAGCGTATCATTATTTTATTAGGAGCCATATTATTTTCGGTTTCATTAATAAGCTTTGATAATTTTTTCAATATCTATTTATTGGCATTTGCGGTTCCGCTAATTGTAATGATTATATCACTAATCTATAAGAAAGAATTTTCATTTAAGCCCCAGACAGGATATTTGTCAAAAAAATTAAGAAACTCAATGATCAGCATGGGTTTATTTGGAATTATTTCATCATTTGCTGGAATAATCAATACAAATATTGATAAAATCATGATCGAAAGACTGATGGGTCTTAATAATGTTGGCGTTTATACCATAGCTTTCTTTTTTGGAGTGCTCATTGTAATGCCATCACGACCTTTAATTAAAATTTCGTCGGCCTATATTTCTGAAGCATGGCGGAACAAAGATCTTGAACTAATTAGAAAAATTTATGTAAAAAGTTCAATTAATCAGTTTATTATCGGATTATTACTTTTAATCGGTATCTGGTGTAATATTCATAATATTTTTAAAATCTTGCCACCAGAGTATTACGAAGGAAAATGGGTAATTCTTATTATTGGATTAGCCTACCTTTCAGATATGATGATAGGAACAAGTGCAAATATATTAGTTAATTCCAGATTTTATAAGTTTGTAACGTATATTGTTATTGTATTAGTTGTAGTTACTGTTTTTTTAAATATTGTTTTTATTCCTCTCTGGGGTTTAATTGGTGCAGCATTGGCCACATTTGCTTCAAAAATAGTTACGAATAGTTTATTTGTAGCAACCTTGCAAAAAAAGTACAAGTTATTTCCATTCAATTATAAACACCTAATTATAGCCGGCATAGGCTTGCTTGTTTATCTCATAAATTATTTTTTACCTGTTCATGAAAATTATATCTTTGATATTTTGTACCGTAGCAGTATAATTACAATTGTATTTGTTACGTTAATTTATATTACAAAGGTCTCAGATGATTTAAATGAAACGATGAGATATATTCTACATTATATTTTGAAATTTAAGAATAGAAACTAAGTTGTTTGCGTTTAATTTAGCAGAATTTATAGTTATCTTAGCACGATTATTTTAGAAAACAATGGCAAAAAAAGACACAGCAGTAAATAAGTGGCGCTTAAGGAGTTCATATTTTACTTCTATAATTAGTATTTCGTTGGTTCTTTTTATGCTTGGATTATTGGGAATGCTTGTGCTTAATGCACAAAAGCTCTCCGAATATGTTAAGGAAAATATAGGTTTCTCAATTATCCTGAAAGAAAACGTAAAAGAAGTAGATGTTCGCTTACTTCAGAAAAATCTGGATGCATCCGTTTTTGTAAAATCAACTAAATATATTACTAAAGAGGAAGCAGCTTATGAACTTCAAAAAGAGCTTGGCGAAGATTTTATTGAGTTTTTGGGATTTAATCCATTGCTTGCATCAATCGAAGTTCATCTTGTTGCCGATTACGCCAATCCCGACAGTATTTCGGGCATAGAAAAAAAACTACAGCAATATGAACAGATAAAAGAAGTTTTTTATCAAAAATCATTGGTTGATCTGGTAAATGAAAACGTAAAAAAAATTAGCATAATTATTTTGGGTTTTAGCGGATTACTTTTTCTTATTGCAATCGCATTAATTAATAACACAATTCGTTTGTCGGTATATTCCAAACGATTTATAATTAATACGATGCAGTTAGTTGGAGCAACTCGGGGTTTTATCCGTCGACCCTTCTTATATCGAAGTGCAATGCATGGAATATTGGCTGCAATAATTGCAATTGGTTTGCTCGTTGGAGTTTTATATGTTGCTCAAAGGGAATTTAAAGAAATTATAAGTTTCCAGGATGTTGAAATAGTAGGAAGTCTTTTTTTAGGTGTTCTTGCAATTGGTATTGTGATTAACTGGATCTCAACATTCTTTGCTGTTTCAAAATATCTGCGAATTAATACAGACAAATTATATTACTAATTAACAAGTTTCCACATGTCGAAAAAAAATAAACCAGAAGAAAAAAAACTGGACTTTGCCCTTGGACGAGAAAACTATATTCTTTTAATAATTGGATTTGCAATTATTATTTTTGGTTTTCTATTAATGATTGGCGGTAAAGCCGAAAATCCAAACGAATTTAACGAAGAGATTTTTAGTTTCAGAAGAATTACTCTTGCCCCGATAATTGTTCTTTTTGGCTTTGTATTCGAGATTTATGCCATAATGAAAAAACCAAAGGAAGATAATAAAGAATAAACCCAAAAAAAACCTATGAATTGGATCGAAGCACTAATCCTTGGAATAATCCAGGGATTAACCGAGTTTTTACCTGTAAGTAGCAGTGGACATCTTGAAATTGGGAAACATATTTTGGGCGTTGAATTTGCTGAAAATCTTACCTTTACTGTCGTTGTTCATGGAGCAACCGTTTTAAGTACAATTGTTGTATTTCGGAAAACAATAATTGATCTTTTTCGAGAGCTTTTTACATTTAAGTGGAACGAATCAACAAAATATATTGCCAAAATTTTTGTATCGATGATTCCTGTTTTATTAATAGGTTTGTTTTTTAGAGATCAGGTTGAAAGTTTATTTGATGGAAACATACTATTTGTTGGATGTATGTTGCTTTTAACTTCAGCATTATTGGCATTTACCTATTATGCAAAAGATCGACAAAAAGATATTTCGTTTAAAGATTCTTTTATTATTGGAATAGCCCAAGCTATTGCTGTAATTCCGGGAATATCGCGTTCTGGAGCAACTATTGCAACCGGTTTATATCTTGGTAATAAAAAGGAATTAATTGCAAAATTTTCTTTTTTAATGGTAATTATACCAATTTTAGGAGCAAATGCTTTAGATATTATAGATAGCGATTTTACTGCATTAGGTTCTACTTCAACATTTCCGCTTATTGTTGGCTTTTTAGCCGCTTTTATTACTGGCTTACTGGCTTGTACCTGGATGATAAATATTGTTAAACGTGGTAAATTGATTTATTTTGCTGCATATTGTTTCATAATTGGTACATTAGCTATTGTTTTTTCTTTTTAATTAAGTAGTTAAGATGAAGTTTAGGGTAGAAAATTTAAATGAATTTAAAGAGGGACTGGTTATACCTATAAACAAACCTTATGATTGGACTTCATTTGATGCAGTAAGGAAGGTAAAGAATCTCATCCTAAATAAATTTAAAAACCAACCTGGCGAAAGAACAAAAAAACTAAAAGTAGGTCATGCTGGAACGCTTGATCCATTAGCTCAGGGATTAATTCTGCTTTGCACCGGAAAAGCAACAAAAAAAATTCAGGAGTTGCAGGATGCACCAAAAGAGTATATTGCAACAATTGAGCTCGGGAAAACAACCCCATCTCATGACTTGGAAACATTATACGATCAGGAATATCCAATTGACCATATCACTGAAGAGTTTGTAAATAACACATTAGCAGGCTTTATAGGAAAGCAGGAACAAGTGCCACCAATCTATTCTGCAAAGAATGTAAATGGTAAAAGAGCATATGAATTTGCCCGAAAAGGATTGGACTTGGAATTAAAACCAAGTGTTATAACTATATCGGAAATTGAGCTAACTAAATTTAATTTACCCATCATAGAAATACGAATCGTTTGCAGCAAGGGAACGTATATCCGATCATTGGCAAATGATATAGGTAAAGCACTTAATAGCGGAGGACATCTTGTTAATTTAATCAGAACCCGTATTGGTGCATATAACCTTGATTTTTCAGTTACTATTAATGAATTTGAAAAAATTTTAACAACTTTGTAACTTATTAAAAAGTGCTCCGTATAAGCAGGGCGCTAATGTTTAATATATAAAACCTTTTAAATCAATGAAATTATCTCAGTTTAAGTTTAATCTACCCAAAGAACTTATTGCTAAATACCCATCAGAAAATCGCGACGAATCAAGACTTCTAGTCGTTCATAGAAAAACCGGTGAGTTTGAACATCGTATTTTTAAGGACATAGATGAGTACTTTAACGATCAGGATGTAATGGTTTTCAATAATACAAAAGTATTTCCAGCACGACTGTACGGAAATAAAGAGAAAACCGGTGCTAAGATTGAGGTGTTTTTGTTACGTGAACTTAACCGCGAACAACGTTTGTGGGATGTATTAGTTGATCCAGCTCGTAAAATACGTATCGGCAATAAATTGTACTTTGGCGAAGACGATAGCTTGGTTGCTGAGGTTATTGATAATACTACATCACGAGGAAGAACTCTTCGTTTCTTGTTCGATGGATCATACGAAGAATTTAAAAAGACATTATATCAGCTCGGTGAAACACCTCTGCCACGTTTTATTAATCGTGAAGTTACTCCTGAAGATAAAGATCGGTATCAGACAATATATGCAAAACACGAAGGTGCTGTTGCTGCTCCAACCGCCGGACTACATTTTAGTCGCGAATTACTTAAGAGATTAGAGATTAAAGGTCTTGGCTTTGCTGAAATAACACTACATGTCGGATTAGGGAACTTTAGAACGGTTGATGTTGAAGATCTTACAAAGCATAAAATGGATTCTGAAAAGATTTATATCTCAGAAGAAGCTGTAAAGAAAGTTAACGAAGCAAAAGCGAATAAAAAAAATGTGATTGCAGTTGGTACAACCGTTTTAAGAACACTCGAATCATCTGTTTCAACATCAGGCCTTCTTAAACCATACGACGGATGGACAAATAAATTTATCTTTCCTCCTTATGAAGTTCAGGTTCCAAATATGCTGATTTCAAATTTTCATTTGCCATTATCAACATTATTAATGATGGTTTGTGCTTTTGGTGGATTTGATCCGGTATTAAATGCCTATAAAGTGGCCATAAAAGAAAAATACAATTTTGGAACCTATGGCGATGCAATGTTAATACTTTAGAATAATTATGAAAAACATTGAATAGAGTGGATCAAAACGAAAGATTGGGGATTTGATTCGTTAGGTATAAATTTTAGCAAATCTGTAGAAGAAAAATCAACATTTCTCGCGTCACTTGAAGAGTTTTAAAAGCTTCAATTTTAGTATTAATGGATTTTTCTAAAACGTTATTAATTCTAATTATTAAAGAAATTTAGTATTGAATTTTTTCTTTTACAACTTTTTTGGCTTGATCCAAAAAAGTATCAAAAAAGATCAAGACAAAACGATACTTCCACGCACTCTGTGATAAGCAAACAATTCCTGACAAAGTAAGCAAGCTCCTTTGTCGGAATTCTAATGCTTATCTCATTCACACTACCCCATGGCTCGTCGTTTTGTCATGCCTGCGCTCAATAATCCGCATCTGATAAATTTGTGTTAAAAATCAGGTAAAACATGTGTGGGCAAGTCCGCTAAGCAACACTCAGTCTCGAAACACAATTATTAATCAGAATTACAAAAGTACCAGCGAGACGACTTGTGTTGCGTATGATAGCAGGTTTTACTATGATTTTAACAAATTTATCAGTGGCGGTGACTTTTTTTGGTTCTTTTTTGTGTGGTTGACAAAAAAGAACATTAAATACTGGAAATTCTTATTTCTAGATTAAAAGATAAAAAATAAATCAACTAAAATCAGATGATTCAATTTTTTTTCGAATTGCTTGAATTTGGAACTTAACCAAGTAATAATTACCTAAGCAGAGAAATTTTTTAAGAAGTATTTTTCACAAAAAAATGATCTTTTTTTTCCTCCTCAACTTTTCAACTTGATCCAAAAGAGTTAACGAATGTTAGCTCTTTTCTTTTTTAACAATGTGCCGAAAAATGCTCTGGATTTACTATCTCGCGGTACTTGGAAACCACCTTTTTAAAATCCTCCCAAGCCGGTCTTTTTAGTTGCTCATTTCGGAGTAATGCCGATGGATGAAATGTTGGCATTACCTGGTAACCATTCCATTCAAGCCAGGTTCCTCGTACTTGAGTTATTTTTGCATTAGGATCGATTAATCCTTTTAATGCAGTCGCACCAAGTAAAACAATAATTTTTGGTTGAATTATTTCTATTTGTTTTAATAAGAAAGGAAGACAGGTAGCTCTTTCTTCTGGAAGAGGATCTCTATTTCCTGGCGGCCTGCATTTAACAATATTGGCAATATAAACATGTTCTGTGCGGTTAAAACCAGAAACACCTAAAATTTTATCGAGCAATTCGCCCGATTTTCCAACAAACGGACGCCCTATTTGATCTTCATAATATCCTGGACCTTCGCCAATACACATGATTTTTGCAAATTGGTTTCCTTCACCAAAAACTACATGTGTTCTTTTCTGGCTCAAAATGCAACGAGTGCAGCTAGTCACTTCAATTTTTAATTGTTCCAATGCTTCCATAAACTAATATTTTAGTTTACAATATTTTGAGGGTTTCCTTGCATCCATTTCCGAATATTGTCAAATACAATTTTCCCTCTGTATTCAATGGCTTCATTTGTGGCATATCCAATATGAGGCAATAATAAAACATTAGGTAATTCGAAAAGAGGATAACTTTTTTCCAGAGGAGGTTCTTTTTCATAAATATCAAGTGCTGCTCCGGCAATTTTATTGTTTTTTAATTTCTGATATAAAGCATTATAATCAACTACTTGAGCTCTTGCTGTATTTATTAATATTGCGGTTGGTTTTAGAAGATTAAGTTCTTTTTCACCAATCAAATCTTTTGTATCTGATGTATAAGGAATATGTAAAGAAACAATATCACTTTCTTTTAAAAGAGTTTCCAAATCAACAAAAGTGACATTATTTGCATGTTTTTCAGATCGGTTAAATGCCAATACTTTGCATCCAAATGCATTCGCAAGTTTTGCTACTTCGGCTCCAATTTGTCCATATCCAATAATTCCAAAGTTCTTTCCATATAATTCTGAACCCAGAAATCCATCACGAGATTTGCCAGAAATAGTTTGATTATTTCCCCAAACCATCTTTCTCAAAAGATTTATTGTCATTCCAATGGTAAGTTCAGCTACAGCATGCGTAGAATACCCCGCTGCATTACAAACCGTTATATTTCTTTTTTTGCAGAAATCAACCGGAACATGGTCTACTCCGGTAAAAGCAACTGAAATTAGTTTAAGATTTTTACTCGATTCGATAATTTTTTCTGAAAGAGGTAAATTGCTTAGTATAATTACTTCTGCTTCTGAAGTTCTTTTTAGTATTTCGGTTTCGTTTTCAGGTTTGGTTTTATAAACTATAAGTTTATGATGGTTGGCTGAAAACTCATCTTCGAGTATTTGGAGTTCTTTAACAGAAATACCGATTGGTTCAAGTAGTACTATTTTCATCTTTAATCATTTAATATCTGGGATTAAAGATAAAAAAAAAGACCGGAAAAACCGGCCTTTAATATTTCTAATATCTGTAGTGATCAGCTTTATAAGGTCCCTCAATAGGAACACCTAAATATTTGGCCTGCTCATTGGTAAGTTTTGTAAGCTTAACACCAATTTGTTCTAGGTGCAAACGAGCAACTTCCTCATCCAAATATTTTGGAAGTCGGTAAACATCAATCTTATAATTGTTTTTCCAAAGTTCCATTTGTGCCAATGTTTGGTTTGTAAATGAGTTACTCATTACAAATGAAGGATGTCCTGTTGCACAACCTAAATTTACCAAACGTCCTTCGGCTAACATAAAGATAGCATGACCATCGGTGAAAATATATTTATCAACCTGTGGTTTAATGGTTATTTTCTTAATACCTGTAACTTTCTCAAGTTTATCAACCTGAATTTCATTATCAAAGTGACCAATATTACAAACGATTGACTGATCTTTCATTTTTGCCATATGTTCAACAGTAATAACATCTTTGTTACCTGTTGTAGTAACATAAATATTTCCTTCGGCTAAAGCATCCTCAATAGTTTTTACTTCGAAACCTTCCATTGCGGCTTGTAGTGCACAAATTGGATCAATTTCGGTAACAATAACGCGAGCACCATACGAACGCATCGATTTTGCAGAACCTTTGCCTACATCACCATAACCACAAACAACAACAACTTTTCCGGCAAGCATTACATCGGTAGCACGTTTTATACCATCAGCCAGTGATTCTCGGCATCCGTAAAGGTTATCAAATTTCGATTTTGTAACCGAGTCGTTAACATTAATGGCAGGGAAAAGAAGCTCATTGCGTTCCATCATTTGGTACAATCGGTGAACGCCAGTAGTAGTTTCTTCAGAAACACCTTTAATTTCTTTTGCCATGCGTGTCCATTTTGTTGGATCCTGCTCAAGGGTTTTTAATAAATTCTTGTATAATTCTTTTTCATCAATTGCTGAAGGATTGCTATTTAAGAATGAAGAATCTTTTTCAGCTTTCACTCCCATATGTACCATCATGGTAGCATCGCCACCATCATCAACAATTAAAGTTGGGCCTTTGCCTTCGGGAAATGTTAATGCCTGATTTGTACACCACCAGTATTCTTCAAGTGTTTCTTCTTTCCATGCAAAAACAGGGATTCCTGCTTTAGCAATTGCGGCAGCAGCATGATCCTGAGTCGAGAAAATATTACAACTTGCCCAACGAACATCTGCTCCTAATTCAACAAGGGTTTCAATCAAAACTGCAGTTTGGATTGTCATGTGAAGAGATCCTGTAATTCGAGATCCTTTAAGTGGTTTTATCTTGCCAAATTTTTGTCGCAACGACATTAAACCGGGCATTTCTTTTTCGGCGATTTCAATTTCTTTTCTACCCCACTCAGCCAAATTCATATCTTTAACTTTGTATGGCATACTATCAACCATGGTTTCTTCTAATTTCATGATAATTATATTTTTTTGAATTATTAATTTACTAAAATGGATTGCAAAAATAGTTTAAAAATTTGGAAATCAAATAAAAGCTAAACAGTTAATCAACATAAAATGTTTTAAATTATACGCTAAAAAGCTTCTGGATTTGTTCTTTGTCCTTATATAATTGAGTTGTAAGTTCATCAAGACCTTCAAATTTTTTCTCATCTCTAATTCTATGAACAAAAGATATAGTTACAGTTTGGTTATAAATCTTTTCATTGAAATCCAAGATATGGACTTCCATATTTTTTAACTTCATTTCGGGCTCTATGGTTGGTCTTGTCCCAATATTAAGCATTCCAATAAAATGACCATTGTTAAACTGAACACGAACAGCATAAACCCCATCTTTAGGTATTTGTTTCCATGGTTCGGGTATTTTAATATTTGCAGTGGGAAATCCTATTGTTCGACCAATTTTATTCCCCTCAACAACATTTCCGCTGACAAAATATTCATATCCAAGATATTTCTTTGCCATTTCAAGGTTTCCATCGATAAGAAACTCTCTTATTTTTGTAGAACTTACAGATTCTGCATCAATTAGTTTTGCATCAAGTTTTTCAATATCAAATCCAAACTTTTCAGAACAATCCTTTAAGAATTCGTATCCTGCTTTTCTATCTTTTCCAAATTGATGATTATAACCAACAACCAAGTGTTTTACATGTATTTTTTTTACAAGATACTCTTCAATAAATTCGCAGGCTGTTAATTGCGAAAATTCTTTAGTAAAAGGAATGATGATCAGATGATCGATTCCGGTTTTGGAAAGAAGAAATTGTTTTTCTTCGATATTATTCAAAAGCCTGAGCGTTTCAACATCTTTATTAAGTACAATACGTGGATGAGGCCAGAGCGTAAGAACAACGGATTCTCCATTTTTTTCCTTGGCCAGCATTTTTAACCGATTAAGAATGCTCAAATGTCCTTGGTGCACACCGTCAAAAACACCAATAGTTAAAACGGGATTAATAATCTTAAGTTGTTCTAAGCAGTTATGAATAATCACAGTAATCTTAGTTTAGGATACAAAAATATAAAAAATAAAACATTTCCAATTATTCCGCCATTAGGGTAAAAATTCGTAAAATTGCATCAGAAAATTAATAATAAAAAAGAATGAAAAAAGCAATAGTAGTAGCCTTTGTTGGTTTATTGATGTTATCATGTAAATCACAACCTGATTACTTTACTGTTACCGGAACGTTAACCAATAGTTCTGGTGAAAAACTTTATTTTTCGGAACTACAAACTAATAAAATTGCTGTTTTAGACTCTGTAATTTTAGAAAGTAATGGAAAATTTAGTTTTAAAGGAACAACACAATATACAAAATTCTATGCTTTAAGAACAAATCCCGGAAATTATATTACCTTAATTATCAATCCTTTTGATCAGATAATCATTAAGGGAAATGCGAGAAATCTTAGTTCAACATATACTGTGCAAGGATCTGATGAATCAAATAAAATCAGAATTTTACGAAATAGGTTAACCGAAAGTGTTAAAATACTTGATGAAATTGGAACAGATTTTAGCTCATATATAGGCAAACCTGAATTTAATAAAATGAAAGATTCTCTTTCTAAAAAATCAATGCAGGTTATTAATGGACATAAGGAATACACAAAACAGTTTGTCGTTCAAAATAAAAATTCATTAGCCGGGTTAATGGCGCTATATCAGCAAGTAGGAGTGAGGCAATATGTACTCGATCCTAAAAATGATATTGCCTATTTTGAAATGGTCGATTCTGCATTAACCAAAACTCATCCAAAATCCGAAGCAGTTAAGGCTTTGCATGCACAGGTTCAGGAAATCAAAAGGCAACTTAATTCAGAGTTTGAAATAAACAGTAGGGTTGGAATTGGTGCTTTAGCTCCTGAGATAGCACTTCCTAATCAGCTAGGTGATACTATTTTGCTTTCCTCGCTAAAAGGGAAATATGTTCTTTTGGATTTTTGGGCCTCTTGGTGTAAACCTTGTCGAATTGAAAACCCTGCATTAGTAAAAAATTATGCCAAGTATCGCGAAAAAGGATTCGAGATCTTTCAGGTTTCTCTTGATAAAAGCAGATCTGCTTGGGAATCCGCTATTCTTAGCGATAGCTTATCCTGGATCCATGTAAGTGATTTACAATTTTGGAATTCAGCTCCTGCTAAAGTATATAATGTGCAAGCCATTCCTGCAAATTTTTTACTTGATAAAAATGGTCGTATAATTGCAAAAAATTTGCGTGGCGATGCGCTTGAAGCAAAACTTTCAGAATTATTTAATTAACTTAGCACCTTCAAAAAATTTACGTATTCTGAACTTTGTTGTCGATTAGTGTTTGATTTTAAATTTGAATAAATGAAAAAGTTATTTCTTTTTACACCAATTATTTTACTGTTTCTGATTTCATGTAATAATAACAAGATTGAGATAAAAGGAACAATTGTTAATGGCGAAGGGAAAGATTTATCCTTTAAAGAATTATTGGTTGATGGCACATTGGATATTGAAAGGGTAAAACTAAGTAAAAATGGATCTTTTAAATTCAAGGCAGAGTCAGAGGTACCAAGGTTTTATTACCTTATTCTTTCGCCTAATAATTTTATCACACTTTTGTTAAATCCTGGTGACAAGGTCGAAATAAAAGCAGATGTTTCGGATCTTAAAAATGCGCAGATTACTGGATCAAAAGAATCGCAGCAGATACAATTTCTTAATAAGCGGTTAGAAAAAACCAAAAAAGAACTTGATTCATTGTCGAAGCAATATGCCGGTTTAGATAAATCAGGCGCCGATGAGCAAAATCTCACAGCAATAAATCAGCAATATTCTAAATTGATAGGCGATTTAAGAGATTCATCAATTGCCTTTATTTTGGGAAATCTTGATAATATGGCCTCTATTATGGTGTTGTATCAAAAAATTGATGAGGAGAATTTTGTTTTGTACAAAAACCGTGATTTACAGTATATAAAATTGGTTTCAGAGGCTTTGGTTAAAAAGTATCCCGAATCACCTCATGTTAAAGCCTTGATGGCAGATAAGGATAATTTATTAAAACGCTACGATCAGTTAGTAACTCAAAAAAAGATTGAAGAACTGGCAAAAACAAAGAAAGTTTCAGGAATACCTGATATTACTCTTCCGGATACAAAAGGTGATTCAATATCTCTTAATTCGCTGACAGCCAGATATAAACTGTTATGCTTTTGGGCAACATGGAGTCAGGAAAGCATACAGCAAAATATCCAACTAATTGATTTATACCAAAAATATCATAGCAAAGGATTTGAAGTTTATATGGTATCGCTTGATACAAAGCAGGATGCCTGGAAAGAATCTATTCAGTTCGACCAATTACCTTGGATTAATGTAATCGATATTAACGGAAGAACATCGTATGTTGCTAAAATTTATAATGTTAGAACATTGCCTACAAGTTACCTTATAAATGGTGACGATGATATTGTATCAGTTAATCCAACAAATCAGGAAATTATTAATACCTTAGAATACGCTTTAAAATAAAAAAGAT
Organism: Bacteroidota bacterium; assembly: GCA_020049295.1. Lineage (GTDB taxonomy): Bacteria > Bacteroidota > Bacteroidia > Bacteroidales > UBA12077 > UBA12077. The sequence goes on along the minus strand of JAIFLC010000083.1, from coordinate 9,534 downwards.
TGAATAGACCTACAAAAATATATTTTGCATCTGATATCCATTTGGGGCTACCCAACTATGAAAAGAGTCTCGAAAGAGAGAAACTATTTATAAGCTGGCTCGATGAGGTTAAAGCGGATGCTTCAGAAATAATTTTATTGGGTGATATTTTCGATTTCTGGTTTGAGTATAAAAGAGCAATACCTAAAGGGTATACGCGGTTTTTAGGAAAAATTTGCGAAATAACTGATTCCGGAATTCCTGTTCATTTTTTTACAGGCAATCACGATATGTGGATATTTGATTATCTGCCAACAGAAACAGGAGTTATACTTCATAAAAAACCAATAATAAAAGAGTATTCTGGTAAGAGATTCTATATCGCACATGGCGATGGCTTGGGCCCTGGAGATTATTCATATAAAATGCTAAAGCGAATATTTGCAAGTAAGTTTTCGCAATGGCTTTTTGCTCGATTCCATCCTAATTTTGGACTATTTATTGCTAATTTATGGTCTACACATAATAGGTACTCAAGAGAAACAAGGCCTTTTGAGGGCGAACAAAAAGAATGGCTTATTCTTTATTCTCGTGAGCTTTTAAAAACAGAGAATTTTGATTTTATGATTTATGGTCACCGACATATTCCAATGGATATGAAACTTACTCAAAATTGCAGATATATTAATCTCGGTGACTGGCTAAGTCATTTTACATACGCTGTTTTCGACGGTACAGATCTCGTTCTAAAGAATTTTAAAAAATAATATATGAAGAGAATCTTCCGATTGGTTTTGTTCATTCTGTTTTCTTTCATTGCATATAATTGCAGCGATAATAAATGCAACGAATCTGTTGATGTTGAGCTTAAAGCTGAAATAATTGTAAAAGATACTATTTTAGAAAATGCAAATTTTATCGACAGCCTGTCAATTTATTCTCCACTTTGGTTGGATAGTGTTCATTATAGTTCTATTAATTATCTATTAGATTTATCACCCTTTTCAAATACTACAACATTTATTTTTACAAGCCAGTTGTGGAAAGATACAGTATGGATCTTGCATGAGCGTCAGCTTGTATATTTGTCTCAGGAATGCGGTTTTGTTAATTATTATACGATTGATAGTGCATGGTATACATCCAATAATATTGACTCGATTGAATGGGTAAACAAAAAGCTTACAACACAAAACGATGGCCATCTTAAGATATACTTCTAGTCTGATTCTAATTATTGTTTTTTCATTTCAACTGCTGGCTCAAACAACAGAAGAAAAGAAAGAACCATGGAAACTTAGCGGAATTAAAGCCGGTCTGGATGTAGGTCGTTTTTCGAATTTTTTATTTAAACCAGAACAGAGATCTTATGCAGGATCAATTGATATTGGTTTTAATAATAAGCGTTATTTTGTTGGAGAATTTGGTTATTCTGAGATAAGTCTCAACAGAGAGAATTATGATTACCGATCGAATGGTACATTTTATAAGCTTGGGTTTGATTATAACATGTTAAAAAAAGTTCCTACAGATTTTTTAGGTGCCGGATTGCGCATTGGATATAGTTTGCTCGAACATTCCGCTAGTAGCATTCTATTTAATAGTAGCCATTGGGGTAATTACTATCTCGAACAACAAGCTGAAACGAATCAAACCATGTGGTTCGAAGCTTCATTTGGAATAAAGGGCGAGGTATTAAAAAATATTTATCTGGGATGGTCGACCGTTTTAAAAGTTAGATTATATGGTGGTAAAGATGATTCTTTCCAGCCATATGATATTCCTGGTTATGGTAATGCAACAAAATCAATAATTATTGGAGCAAACTACTTTATATATTACCAGATTCCGTTTAACAGAAACTAATACAAAATATCCATTCGACTTTTAAGTCCCTAGTTTTAAATCAGTATTTACTGCTTTTTTCATAAACTTTAATTATTGGAACACTAAAGTAGGATTCTTATCGACCCATTTAGTAAGTTTAGATAAGACCATATCTCAACTCAGGTATTCCAAAATTCTAGTTTTGTAGATTTCAGGATTAATATCGTTTAAAAAAGATTTATTCTCAACAATAGTACTCTTTTCCATATCAATATATCCTCGAATAAATTTTGCAGGTAATGTATATTCGAGATCATCATTAGGATTATAAACACTTAAAACATTGTCAATTAGAGAAAAATGTTTGTTTGACTTTACATATTTATTTGCAAATTCAAATAGTTTTTCTTGAATGCAAATTACAATTAAATAATTGCCATATGGTCTATAAATCTGAAGCTTATATGTCAAATCTACAGAATTGTTAACTACTTCCTGTGTTGTTTTATAAATGCTTTCGGAATATTTAAATCCTTCAGTTAAGATTGTTTTGGCAAATGATTCTTTAGATGTAAAATGGATATAAACTTTTGTTGCATAAAGTTGATTCAAAATAAAGTTGGAAATTTTTTCGTGTACTTTGATTTTACTTGTTTCTCCATTTAAATGAATACGAATTATCTTTTCGACAAGTTCATTTTCACTTTTATTTTTCAATTCATTTATTCCAAATGCTGCAGAAAGATTTTTAATTAGGTTTTTGTAATAGCGTATTTTTAAAAATTGGATTGTGATTAAGGCCGTTATTGTAACTACAATTGCGATTGTTTTGAGCATTGAAAATAATTCATTTATTGACATGCCCAGAATTATTGTAGGTTCGTCCATAAATTAATCCTTGTATAATAATCGATTCAAAATAAGCACCTTGGAAATAGTTTAATTATAATAGCTTTTCAGCTTTTGCTGAAACAGCTCTTTATTTGTTTCGTTGATCTTTTTGATAATATCAGTGATTATGATAATGCGATTTTCTACTTCAAGTGGTGAGAGGTCTTTTTCTTTTGCAAATACAATTTTCTCGATATGATATCCCGATTCATTAAGAATTAAAGCTACTGCAGCATTAAAATTATCAAAAATTACAACCGAAGGCAATTGGTTTTCGGCATATTTGGTCACCGCTTTTAGAACCATACCTTTGATATAAACGATCTGAGCTTCACCTAGGTAATTGGATCCTAGCAATATTTTAATCATGTCGATTTTTGCTACATCTCTTTTATTTCCGGCTAGCTTCATTTTCTGGTATTCCTTTTCGCTGGTTTCTAAAAAGAGATTAATAAAATCAGTAGGAAGATCATTTATTTGCCCAAGGTTTTTCTCTGTTTTTTTGAGTTTATATTCATTAAGAGCCTCTTTCTGATTTACAGGAATATAATATTCCCATTTACGGGTCCTTTTGTATGACTCGGTTACTGGTTTTGGTTTCCAATTACTTTCCGGCCTTTTCATTAGCGGTGCTGTAATGCTTAAATTCTCATTTTCAAGAGCAAATAAGAGACAATTAACAAAATGAATCCATCCGCCACCTATAGAATTATGCAAGGCGCTCCATAACGTTTTTTTTGTTATTTGAGCTAATTCAATAGTATCATAATCAGAACTATATTCTTTTTGTTTTAATTTATCCACAAAATCGTCACTTAGTCGAACAGGATAATAGGTAAATTCATGGTTAGATGAATCTGCAAAAGCCTGACTGTGCGGTAGCTCTTTTATGTCGAGTATATAGTTAGAGTCATTCGATAGTTCAATATAGATTTTTAAATCCTTTCCCCAACTCATTCTCTCAATAAGAATAGGATTAACCTTCTCTTGGGTAAATAAAGAATTAAGCATACAAATCATAATACAAATGGTAATGAGGATCTTTTTCATGATTTCTTGCTTTTAGGACATTTAAATGTACAACTTTTTTTTAGTTTTAAAAATAGATGATAATAAAAGACCCGGCGTAAAAACCGGGTCTGAATATAAAGATTATTTCACCTATTCTTCAAGCATTATTTCTAACATTTTAATAGCCGCAACAGGAATTGATGTTCCCGGGCCAAAAACGCCTGCAACACCGGCATCGTATAGAAATTGGTAATCCTGAGTAGGGATAACTCCACCAACGATAACCATAATATCTTCGCGACCAAGTTTTTTAAGTTCTTCAATAACCTGAGGAACCAAAGTCTTGTGTCCTGCAGCTAAAGAAGAAACACCCATTATATGAACATCGTTTTCTACTGCTTGTTTAGCAGCTTCTGCAGGGGTTTGGAATAATGGACCGATATCTACATCGAAGCCTAAATCGGCGTATCCGGTTGAAACAACTTTCGCACCACGATCGTGGCCATCTTGTCCCATTTTTGCAATCATAATACGTGGCTGGCGGCCTTCTTTTTTGGCGAATTTTTCAACCAGTGCTTTTGCTTTATTATAATTTGCATCGTCTTTTGATTCTGACATATATACTCCTGATATTGATCTGATAACTGCTTTATATCTACCTGCATGTTTTTCACATGCATCAGAAATTTCACCCAAGGTAGCTCGTTTTTGTGCAGCAATAATCGCTAATTCCAATAAGTTTCCTTTTCCTAATTTTGCACAATCTTCGATAGCACGCAGCGCAGCCTGAACTTCAGTATTATTTCTTTCAGCTTTAAGTTTGGCTAATCGTTTTAATTGTGCTTCGCGAACCGCTGTATTATCAACATCTAAAATATCGATTGGATCTTCTTTTTCTAAACGATATTTGTTAATACCTACAATTGTATCTTTTTTGGTGTCGATTCTTGCTTGTTTTCGTGCCGCAGCTTCTTCAATACGCATTTTTGGAATTCCTGTTTCGATTGCTTTAGCCATACCACCGAGTTTTTCAACTTCTTCTATCAATGCCCATGCCTTGGAAGCGATTTCTTCAGTAAGTTTCTCAATATAATAAGAACCTGCCCAAGGATCAACAGCACGACAAATCTGTGTTTCTTCTTGCAAGTAAATTTGTGTGTTTCGTGCAATACGAGCAGAGAAATCAGTAGGCAAAGCAATAGCTTCGTCTAATGCATTGGTATGTAGCGATTGAGTATGTCCCAATGCTGCTGCCATAGCTTCAATGCATGTTCTTGCAACATTGTTGAATGGATCCTGCTCTGTTAAACTCCAACCCGATGTTTGTGAGTGTGTGCGCAATGCCATCGATTTTGGATTTTTTGGATTAAACTGTTTTACCAGTTTAGCCCAAAGCATTCGAGCAGCGCGCATCTTGGCTATTTCCATAAAATGATTCATTCCCACTGCCCAGAAAAACGATAACCGTGGTGCGAATGTATCTATATCCATTCCTGCATTTACACCCGTTCTAAGGTATTCCAGTCCGTCAGCAAGTGTATATGCAAGTTCAATATCAGCTGTTGCTCCAGCTTCTTGCATATGATAACCAGAGATACTTATGGAATTAAACTTAGGCATATTTTTCGAAGTGTATTCGAAAATATCAGCAATAATTTTCATCGAAAATTCTGGCGGATAAATATAGGTATTTCGCACCATGAACTCTTTTAAGATATCATTCTGAATGGTTCCGCTTAGTTGATCCAAACGAACTCCTTGCTCTAATCCTGCAACAATGTAAAATGCTAAGACAGGAAGTACAGCTCCATTCATGGTCATTGATACTGACATTTTATCTAATGGAATCTGATCAAACAGGATCTTCATATCAAGGATCGAATCAACTGCAACACCTGCTTTACCAACATCTCCAACAACACGCTCATGATCTGAGTCGTATCCGCGGTGAGTAGCAAGGTCGAAAGCTATCGACAATCCTTTTTGTCCGGCAGCTAAGTTTCTTCGGTAAAATGCATTTGATTCCTCAGCAGTTGAAAATCCAGCATATTGACGAACAGTCCATGGTTGCATTACATACATACTGGAATAAGGACCATGTAAAAACGGTGCTAATCCTGCAGCATAGTTTAAATGCTCCATATTTTCCAAATCTTCTTTAGTATATGCAGTTTTTACATTAATCTGCTCAGGGGTTTTCCAATTGGATTCAGTGCCTTTTTCTTTTTCCCAGTCTTTTGCCGACTTATATCCGGAATTGGGAAAATCTAATGGTATATTAGTAAAGTTTGGTTTCATCTTTTAGTATTTAGATTAATAGTATTGAGTATCAAGATTGTTTTAACTTGTTTCTCAAGCTGTATATCATTTTTTGAATCTCTTCTATTTTATTTATAATAATATCATAATCAGATTTTGAAAGATATTTGAAATCAAAAGAAAGAATAATTAATGTTTCTAACTCATAACATGATCCATTTGCGATATCAAGAAATCTACAAAAATCATTATCACTATTTCGTCCGGCACCTTCAGCAATATTTGCAGGTATAGAAATACTTGCTCTTCTGATCTGAGAAATAATCCCAAATTTTTCTGCGTCAGGAAAAGAATTAAGTATTAAATAAAGCTCTTTTACTAATTCTCTTGATTTTTGCCAAACTATGAGTTCTTTAAAATTATGCATATTCTTAGTCTTGATACTAATATCTTGATACTTGTATCTTGTTGTTAAATTCCTAGTTCTTTCTGAAAACCTTGAAGTGTTTCAATCAAATTCGATTTCATATGAATGAAATGCTTAATTCCTTTTACTTTTAATTCTTCAACACTTGCAGGATATCCGGCAACAACGGTAATTGCTTTTCCGTTCAATTTTTCCAAAACAGCAGTTGCTACAACAGGGTATTCATCGTCGGAACTGCATACAACTACTATATTAGCTTTTTGATCTAATGCTGCTTTCACGCCTTCATCAACAGTGTTGAAACCAAGATTGTCGATAACTTTAAAACCGGCACATGCAAAGAATCCGGATGCAAATCCTGCTCTGGCTTTTCGCATAGTCAAATCACCAATGGTTAATAGAAAAACTACAGGAGTTACTTTTGCCTTATCGGTTTTTAATCGTAACAATTCCATTTGTTCTGCTCCTCGATAAGGTTTAATAGGTTCGGCAATTGCATCTGCTCTTTTACTTGTTTTAAATGTAATTGCTTCTGCAGTTATTTTTGAATCCGCTTTTTCTAATGCATTCGGATATTGATTTGTACCCAGCAACAATTCACGACGGAATGCAATATTTAAATTTCGTTTATTGGCAGTTTCATTAACTTTTCCTTGGATAAATCCTATTTTAAAAGCTTCGATATATCCTCCTTTTGATTCAATTTCCTGGAATAGCTTCCATGCATTTTCAGCAATCGAGTTGGTTAACGTTTCGATATAATAAGAACCACCTGCAGGATCAACAATTTTATCAAAATAAGATTCTTCTTTTAAAAGAATTTGTGTGTTTCGTGCAATACGATCCGAAAAATCCGTTGTTTTTTCGAAAGCATTATTAAATGGAGTTACTGTTAATGAATCGACTCCTGCAATGGTAGCCGACATTGATTCGGTTGTTCCTCGAAGCATATTTACATAAGGATCATAAACTGTCTGGTTCCATTTTGATGTGGTTGCATGAATAATCATTTTTGCTGCTTCTTTGCTTTGTGGCTTATAAGCTTCAACAATTTGTGCCCAAAGCATTCGTGCAGCTCTGAACTTGGCTATTTCCATAAAATAGTTAGAACTCACCCCAAAGTTGAATTTCATTTTCTGCGCAATCGTATCAATATACAGACCTTTTTCTGTTAAAAGGGCCAAGTACTGATTGCCCATTGATAATGCAAATCCGAGTTCCTGAACAATGGTTGCTCCTGCATTGCAAAACATCTCACCATTAACACCAATAACTCTGAAGTTTGGTAGGTCTTTGGCTTTTTCGATAAGGTGTTTTGCAATTTCAAAAACTTCGTCCCGCGATTTGCAGAAGTTTCCATTTAACGAAAGGTGAGCAAGAGGGTCGAAACCTACCGATCCTTTAATTTCGTTTTTATCGATTTTTTTGGTTTGTATTTTCTCATTTAAAAAATCAACAAATGGTTTAGCAGCATTTGCCCCAATAATATTAAGCTCGATACTTTCAAAATGAATATCTTTTAATAAAGTATCAAAATCCTGGTTCGAAAAATTCTCTTTGCATGTTAAATCAAATCCAATTGAGTCAACACCTTTCATAAGAATATCGAGAGCTTTTTTGTTTGCAGTTGTAGCTTCAGTTGCATCAATATTCTGACGAATAAACCAGCAATTGCAGTTTGATTTATTCCCACGAACATAAGGAAATTCAGCCGGAAGATATTTAACATGCTTTAAATTCTCTATATGTTCAGCACGGTAATAAGGTCTTACACTGAATCCTTCGATGGTGTTCCAAACGAGTTTCTTTTCGTAATCGGCACCTTTCAGATCTTTAATGATCTGATCTTCCCACTGCTGTGTAGTAATGGGAGGAAATTCTTCGAACAATTTTATCTTTTTTGTTTTGTCTGCCATAACAAATTGTTAAAATTAATTTTGTGCAAAATTAACTCATTTAGTATTAATACAAATGATTTTAAACATAAAATGATGTGTTTAACAATTTAGTTTTAAATGCAAAAAAGGCATCTAAACAATAGATGCCTTGCATAGTGCATGTAATATTTTCTTAACGAATATAGATTGCGTGGGTAATTAAAGTCAGATTAATAAAGTAATATTTCTTTGAACTTTGGGTTGTTGAATCAACGTAGTAGGCATATAATCTGAAGGTAACTCCAGGATATTCATCAGATCCATAAAGAGCTTTAACATCAGTTGCTTTGAATGTAACTGATTGCGTTCCGGGGTCGAGTTTTTTCGTTAAATATTTACCCGAACCATATAAGTCTCCTTCATATTCTAGTTCTGCATAAATTACGTAAGCATTATCTGTGCTGCCAATCCACTCGACATTTATATCAGAACCTTTGGGGTAATTTTCCCATGAGTCGATATCGAGCGCTGTAACATTTACAAAGGTATTGCATGAGTCAATAAAGGCTGGTACTGAACTATTTCCGCCAATATTCCATACAGCTTTTGTGGCATCAGTACTTCCACCCCAATACGATCCATAAAGATTTGTTAATGTCTGACCATTGCATATTACGGTTCCACCGCCATTACTCGAGAAAGTCGAAGATCCTGGGGTATCAAGAAAAACGGCTGTATTAACTAATGAAAAGGTATACGAAACTGGATTTTCATCGGATAAAGGCAAGCCTGATTTCTGAGCTCGCAAATATCCGTAAGAATCAGCAAATGTAGGATCTTTTACACCACTTTCATTTGTAAATGCATCTAGGACTTCTTCATCACAGCTAAAAAAAGAAACAAGAACAATTACAAGCAGTAATTGCTTTACCAGAGAGATTGTTGTTTTCATATATTTGTTATTGGGTTAAAAATTCTTTTAAAGATAATAAAAGAATCAAATAAAAAACCCTAAACAAGTTTAGTGAATAGTTTTTTTGGTTGCAGAAATCTTTAAAACCCGAAGGCCAAGTGTACACCAACAGATCCATGGATATCTTCTGTGCTAATAGCAAATCCAACCAATGGACCAAGGTGAAAATGACCCAACTCAAATTCATACAGTCCCTCAATATGCATAGTAGGAGCAATCGACGATTTTTCGGATAGTTTAAATGATATGCCTGGCGCAAAATTAAAAGATAGATGATCTATGGGCCGATA